>SYKL01000357.1 GCA_005797785.1 Pseudomonadota bacterium
AACCGTCATGCCTTGATCCAAGATCAGTTTTGTCGCCTCGTTTTTAAATTCTGGAGTGAACTTTCGTCGCGTCGTTGTGGCCATAGTGGCCTCCTGGGCGACTACCTAACCGAGTGGTCCGCGGAACCGGGGCAAGGTCATACGTCGATGGTGAGACGTCGATGTGGGACAGTCCGAAGGGCATCGCCGTCGACGCCGATGGCGACATCTATGTCGTACAATCCGGCTCCAATGCGATCACCCGCACGACAACTGCCGGGGCGACCAGCTATTTCACCGCGGGTGGGTACCTTCAGTCCATCGAAGACATCGTGTACTACCCGACGGGCGATGTTTGGTTCGTCACCACACAGACCTACGACGCCATCCTGCGCATCACCTCCACGGGCACACAGCAACTCTACGCCACGAACATCTCCAACCCCGCGGGGATCACCCTGTTCACGAATTCGGGCGGGAACGAACGCCTGGTCGTAACCGACGACGGAAACAACCGGATCGCATTCTACAACCCCGCGAGCGCCGCACTGAGCGGTTCGGTGGGCACCGAGGACTTCGGCGGGACCGTATCTTCCCCCTACGGAGTCGCCGCCGTGAACAGCAGCGGCACGAACCTCTACTATGCGACGGATCGGAACAATGACGAGCTGTGGCGGACCAACACGACCACCGACATCCGGCTAAGCCAGTCGCTGAACACACCTCGCGATGTGGTACGAGGCACCTCGGGCGACCTCGTCGTCGCCGACTCGGGCTCGGGCACGGTTCTCCTCGTTGATGATTGCGGGTCGACGAACTGCTCGGTGACCACATTGGCCGTCGGGCCCTGGGAACCGTGGGGTCTGGCATTCGAATCGAGCACGGAGCTCCTCGTTACGGACCGCTCCGGGAATGCTTTGTATCGGATCACGGGCAGTTTCTGAGATCCGTCGGGAGCGCACCCGTCTGCCGTAGGCGGGAGCCTCACTCCCAGCGCACGCGCTAGGAGAACGCCTCTACCGGTCATTTCCCCGACCGCTTGTCAACCATGCTGCTTGCGACCTCACGACCTGCTCGATCTGCACAAGGGCTGGCGGGCGAAATCCTCCACCATCGTGCATCAATGCGCGGCTCACGATGCCTTCCGACGTCTCGTACCGAAGGGAAAGGTACCACACCAGCGGAAATCTCCACGTCGAGGCGCAGTGTGAGATGCGTGCGAGCGGCGCTGCGAAGCCGCCTGCGTTTCGGACCGCGCACAAATCGAGGTGCTCGGTAAGTGTCGTACCGAGCACGAATTGCCCTAGCGCCTGCCCGAGCAGGACTTTGGTTGCGACAATGGCGGCCAAACCGCTGTCGCCCGCTGATAAAAAAAGGAACCGCTCGTTTGTGACAATGACGCGGCCAAGAAAACTCCGCACCCGAAACTCGCTTGGCGCGGCGCGCTCGTACAAACGCATGTTCTCGGACAAATAAAGAACCACTTCGGACATAGTCGACTCCCGGCCAAGATCCGATGCTCCGGCGGAAGCGCCCGCCGTTCAATGCATGTGTGTGCGCTTACGGGCGTGAGCAAAAGGAACCCGCCCGCTCATGCGGGGGTTCTCCCGGTCAACCCCCCATCGAATGCCACTTCCAAATGATCTCTTTCATCACCTCGGAAGTACCGCCGCCAATCGGAATCAGACGCACATCGCGGTAAGCGCGGCAAACATCGTACTCTTCGATGAAGCCGTACCCGCCGTGGAACTGCAAGCAGTCATAAATGACGGTCTGCGCCAGATCCGAGGCGTACAGTTTCGCCATGGAGACGATCTTCGTGGGATCTCCCTTTTCATTGATCTTCTGAACCGCCATGTTGGTCAGCGCCTTGCTCGCCTCCAGCGAGGTCAGATGCTCCGCAAACTTGTGTTTCCACACTTGGTAACTTCCGATCGGGCGACCGAAGGCGGTGCGTTCGGTGCCGTATTTGATGGCGTCTTTCAACGCGATTTCCATACTCATGTTGGCCATGATCCCGGCCACCAGGCGCTCGCCCTGGAAGTTGGTCATGATGTAGTAGAAACCAGCATTTTCTTGCCCGAGCAGATAGCGCTGAGGAATGCGGCAATTTTCAAAGTGGAGTTCCGAGCTGTCCACAGACCGGGTGCCGAGCTTGTCGAGCTTGCGCCCAACGGTGAACCCGGGGGTGTTGGTCGGGAACAAAACCAACGAAATACCGCCGTGGCCCTCCTCTCCGGTGCGCACAGCGAGGGTGATGAAGTCCGCAAAGGCGCCGTTGGTGATGTAGGTCTTTGCGCCGTTGATGATGTAGTCCCCACCGTCTTTTTTGGCGGTGGTGCGAATGGCGGCGACGTCGGATCCGCAGCCGGGCTCGGTGACGCCCAATGCGGCGATTTTTTCACCGCGGATCACTGGGGCCAGAAACTCTTCTTTCTGTTCCTTGGTGCCAATCTCGTTGATGATCGGCGTCGCCATGTCGGTATCGACCATGACCGACATCATCAACCCGGCATTGCGGCAATGTGCCAAACCCTCCAAGAATGCGACAGTATACCACCAATCCAGGCCTAGACCGCCGATGTCCGTCGAGTGCCGAATACCGAGCACACCCAACTCCGCGAGCTGCGTGAACACCTCGCGCGGAAACTCCCCCGCCTTGTCCCAATCGTAACGGTGCGGAGCAAGCTCACGTTCGGCGAACTCACGCACTGCCTGACGGACGCGATCGTGCTCTTCGGTAAACGGCGGAAACGTAGACATCGGGACTCCGTGTTTTGGCGGAAAGCGTAACCGTTCGCCGCCACCACGCGAGCCCGTTCACACCGAGTTCAATACCCGAGAGTGATATTTCCTACGACTTCATACTCGGTTTGATAGTACCAACCCTGGATATCGTATTCGACGTGGCTTCCGTTGATGTGCCCGTCAGCATAGTTCTCGGCGTACCACTGTCCATAATCGTTGTTGCCGTACCAACGCAGTCGGTAAACGCGAACGCCGCCGTTGTCGCGGAAATCCAACGCCCGAATCGTCGTGGTGTCCATCGGAATACCATCTTCCCCGAACTCACCTTCGCAGATCGAACCTGGGCTTGCGCTCAACAGGAAGATCAGATCGCAGTCTTGGCAGGCGTCAAACACACCTGCGTATTCCTCATTGTTGGGCAGCAATTCGCCGCTTTCCGTGACCGTCTCGTGGCAGTCGTTGCCAAAGGTGTATTCCCGTGTGCCGTTCCAGGTGGTGAAACCGTCGGGATCTGCATCACCATCAGCGTCTCCGTC
>SYKL01000042.1 GCA_005797785.1 Pseudomonadota bacterium
ATTGGAGAGGGCTTGAGCCCCTGCTGCGGAAATTGGGTCAAAACCGGCCTGAACGCCGGTAAAATTGCTTGGGCTGAACGACTGAATCGGGTGCTCGATGTGCACTTCGGTGCGAAGCGGCTGGGGCAGGCATTCGAGGAGCTCGGATACCACGGGCGAGGGTCCGCGGAGATCATTGGTGTGTGGATCCCGCCCCGTGTATAGAATGTACAGCGCATCGCGAGCGGAAAGGAGCGATTCCAGGAAGGTATATCGGTCGTCGTCTCGTGGGTTGCGATCCCCCAGGCGAGGCTCGTCTTGGCTGCGATCGAAGGGAGTTCGCACGGCCCGTCGTGGAAAATTCTGCTCATCCATCCCCAGCAAAACCACGACACGAAACGGAACGCTGCGCATCGGCACCATGGCGCACAGGGTGGCAGGACCGCTCAAAAAGGCCGTTCCTCCGGAGGGCCGGTCAAGCCGCAGCTTCAGGCTCTCCCGAACCGCACTGAGGTCCAAAACTAAGGTGGAATCTTCGATCTCCTCCCACCATTCTTGAACCGCGTCGCGGAGGCGCTGCAGGCCCCCCTCGTGGCCTTCGGGGTCGGCGATCCAGTCTTCGGCGCATTGCAACAGCCGATTACGCCATTCCGAGGGTGTTGCGGTGGCGCTGAGCTGTTCGGCGTTTCGGTGGTACTTCTCGACAAAAGAAAGCAGTTTTCCGAGTGTTTCGCCGTCGGCACCTTCCAGATCGGTGTACGGCCACACATCGCCAAGTACCTCTCGCGGTGAAGGTCCGACCGCGAACCCCGAAAGCAGCCGATCGAGACCGAATTCCCACGTGTGCTCGCGAATTGCCGGTTGGTGATGTGCAGCACGTTCGTCGGCGTTAAGCCCCCAACGAACACCGGATGCGAGCAACCACTCGCGAATTCGTGTGAGTTCGTCGGATTCCAATGCAAACCGCGCTGACGTCGCGGTGGTCGACAGGCGATCGTAGAGGAGCGAGGCGGTGGTTCGCTGTCCGATCCCTTCGAGAAGTTTAAGAAAAGCGGCGATGGTGGGGTGGGAGGACGCGGTGGAGCGATCGGCAATACGGAAGGGGATAAATCGAGGCGTGTTAGCGGCGCGACCAAAGACGGCCTCGACCAGCGGACCGTAGACCTCCAGCGATGGCGTCATGATGATCACATCGCGGGGTTGTAGGCTTGGGTCGGATAAAAACCGGTCCAACAGAAGATCGTGCAGCACCTCCACCTGCCGCGTTGGACCGTGGCAGCTGTGCACCTGCAGGCTCTGATCCGATTCAGGGTGTGAAAATGCATGAAAATGAATCACGGATGTCTGCAGCGAATGCAAAACGGAATCGTTGCCCGGGGTGCGAAAATCGACGGTCCCGTCTTGGTAAACGCATTCGCTTTCCAGCAGAGCTTGAAAGTCCCTTCCCAGGCGCCCAGTCGAGGTCAGTAGTCCTTCCGCCAAGCCGGCGGAGGCGAGCTCTAACGCTTGGCCGGATTTGGAGGCCGCGCGAAGCAGACTGCGTCGAGATTGCAGGTCTCCCCAATATTCTTGCGAGGGCGATAGCACGTACAGATGCACGGGGATCCGTGTCGACACCGCTTGAAGAATCTGCAGGTGCAAGGGAGCGAGGGTGGAAATTCCAAACAACGACAGTCGCTCGGGCAACGGACAATCGGTATTGGAGGCAATCTTTTCAATGAACCGCTGCGTGAGGGTCACCAGATGCGGATGTTCCGGGCGCGCCAATGCGCGCCAGAGTTCGGCTTGCCAATCATCGGATTGTCCGGCTTCCCAGGATAAAATCCAATCGGGGCGGTAGAGGGGGTAACGCGCGAAAGCGTCAGCGATCCGACGGGCCAACGCAAAGCCTCGTCCGCCTGAAAGCGAGGAAGGATCGCGAAGGTAGCGCAGGATGGGGGCGAAAGCGGGCTGCTCCAGCATCGGGGGGAGCGCGCTTAAGATTCTCCAGGTGAGGCGCCCCATATCCCATGGATCCGGGTCCGGCGTGTCGCCGGCGGACGTTCGCAGTAGATCGCGAATCGCGCGCCCCGGAAACGGAAAGTCAAGGTTGGACGCGACTCCCAGCCGAAGGGCCAACTGTTGTGACAGCCACCGCTCCATGCCGAGGCTGTGAACGATCACCTGCTCGCGCGCAAATGGAGAATGGAGCGGTGCTCTTAGCTCGTCGGCCAGAGCATCGATCAACACTTCCATGCGGTTGCTGCGGTGCACTTTCATCCCGAGTCCTTAACCGGCCTTGGCCATTTCACCGGTGGGTGTGACATCGCTCGTGGCTCCGGGCGGCGGGCAGGTTACGGCGCCGCCAGGAGGGAGAGATGCGGACGATCGCCGAAGAGCTCACGCTGTTGGTGAGCCAGGCTGCGGAAACGATGGGTCACGTTGGATTTTCGGTGGATGCGTGCGTTCCAACGGCATCCGCGCAGCACGGCGACTACCAGTCCAACTTTGCGTTTCGCCTGGGCAAACATCTGAAAATGAATCCTCGCGCGATGGCGCAAGCGATGGTCGACGCCCTGCCGCCTCATCCCGCGGTGGTGGGCGCCGAAGTTGCGGGGCCGGGCTTTATCAACTTTCGCCTTTCCGAAGCCTGGTTGGCGCAGAACGTTGGTGAGCGACTTGCCGCCGATCGCATGGGACCGCCCGCTCCCGGCGCCGAAAAGACGGTGGTGATCGACTATAGTTCGCCGAATGTGGCCAAAAGGATGCATGTGGGGCATCTTCGTTCCACGATCATCGGTGGCGCCCTGCACCAACTTCACCGTTTCCTGGGTTGGAACGTAGTTGCTGACAACCACATCGGAGACTGGGGCACCCAATTCGGAAAGTTGATCGTCGCTTGGCATGAATGGCGGGATGAGGCCGCCTATGCGGAGGACGCGATTGCGGAATTGCAGCGCCTCTACGTGCTTTTTGGCGAAAAGGCGAAGGCGCAGCCCGATTTGGAAGACCGGGCGAGGGCCGAAACCGCCCGCCTACAGAGCGGCGATCCCGAGAATGTTCGGCTGTGGACGCAGTTTGTAGAGGTTTCTCTGGTGGAGTTCGACGCGCTCTATCAGCGGATGGGCATTAAGTTTGACGTCATTCTGGGTGAGAGCTTCTACCGAGATGATTTGAAGCCGCTGGTCGATCGGATGTTGGCCGACGGGATTGCCGTGGACAGCGACGGTGCGGTGATTGTGCCGTTGGGAGATGTGGAACCTCAATTTGCGGAACAACCCCTCCTGGTGCGAAAATCCGACGGCGCCGCCTTGTATGGGACGACGGATCTGGCAACGGTCTATTATCGGCAAAAAACCTGGGCGCCCGACAAAGTTGTGTATGTTACCGACATGCGGCAGCGCGACCATTTTCGACAGGTGTTCGCCGCTTGCCGCAAAATGGGGATCGAGCACAACTTTGTTCATGTGTATTTTGGGATGTTGCGGCTTCCGGATGGGGCCGTTCCTTCCTCTCGTTCGGGCCTGGCGCTGAACCTCAAAGAGGTACTCGACATCGCCGTCGCTCACGCTCGTAAAGTGGTTGACGAAAAAAGCGGGCATTTGTCCGATATCGAGCGGGCGGAAATCGCCGAAGCGGTGGGCGTTGGCGCCATTCGGTATGCGGACCTGTCTCAGAATCCACAGACCGACATCGTGTTCGACTTGGCGAAGATGCTGTCTCTCGACGGAAATACGGCTCCGTACTTGATGTATGCGCATGCGCGTTGCAAGAGTATCCTCCGGAAAGCGGCGGATGAGGGTGCGTCGTCTGGCCCGATGGTTCTGGAGCACCCGCTCGAACGAGAGCTCGCTTTGGCGGTGGCACGTCTGCCCGAAGCGGTGTTGGATGCGGCAAACAGCTACCGCCCCAACCTCCTCTGTGAATACCTGTTTGGGCTCGCGAATACCTTTGCAAGGTTCTATGGGGCTTGTCGAGTGCTTGGCGCCGATGTGGAACCAAACACGACCGCTTCTCGGTTGGCGCTCACAGCGGCCACCGCAATGGCGCTGCGGGAGGGCATGGGGATTGTTGGCTTACGGGCGCTTGATCGGATGTGAAGGTCCTGCACGTCGCCGGTGCGCCATAGGGGTTCGTTGATCGCGCGCCGCGCGATCGCGGCTCGATCGCCAAAATGTCACAGCCATTTACGACGTTTAAACTATCGTATAGAGACAGTTTATTTTCTGTCTCTACTGGCCTCTCTAGAGCGCGTCATAATAAAGGTGATCCGCGGATCGATCCGCTCCCACCGAGGTCGGCATGCAGCCGTCGTCAGCGCAGCTGCCCGAGCGTCTCGAACGTCTTGGGCGTTATCGCATTGTTCGCCCGCTTTCGAAAGGCGGGATGGCACTCGTGTACGAAGCGCGTCGGGAGAGCTTGGCCGGTGTATCGCCGCGGGTGGCGATCAAATTGATCCTTCCGGACTATGCGGGTTCGGACTCTTTTCAGGAATTGTTCGTCAACGAGGCGCGGCTTGGCGCGTCCATGCACCACCAAAACCTCGTTCAGATTCAGGATTTCGATCGAGACGGC
>SYKL01000358.1 GCA_005797785.1 Pseudomonadota bacterium
AATTTCGAATTGTACGGATTATCCGCATCACAGTACGAATTTGGCGCTGAGGATACCTTCAAGGCGCTGGATCGATTTCGTCGGAAGGGGCGATCGTTTGACGCGATTGTTCTTGATCCACCCTCATTTTCGCATGGACCCGGGGGCACCTGGTCGGCGGTGAAGGATTACGCTCGCCTGGTCGCCGCCGCCTGCCGGGTGTTGTCCAAGGACGGCCTGTTGATCACAGCCTGCAACCTGGGAGAACTGTCACCGCACAAGTTTCAAGGGGAGGTTGAGGATGGCTTTCGGCGGGCGGAGAGGGTCGCTCAGGAGGTTTGGCGCGGAAGCCAAAGCCTAGATTTCCCAGCAGCAAGCTGGTTTCCGGAGGGAAGATATCTGAAGGTTTCGGTGTGGCGGATGGCCTGATGCAGTACCCGAGCCCGTTGTGCGAAGGTGCCGTGATTCGTCGCTACAAACGCTTTCTTTGCGATGTCGTACTTCCGGATGGTTCGGAGACGACGGCACACATCGCCAATCCCGGCTCCATGCTTACGTGTTGGGAGCCGGGTGCGCCTTGCCGGCTGTTGAAGAGCGATGATCCAAAGCGCAAACTGCCGTGGTCGGTCGAGCAGATCCAAATGGCCGGCGCTTGGATTGTGGTGAATACTGGGCGACCCAACGCCATCGTGGGTGAGGCCTTGTTGGCCGGTCGCATTCCATCGTTGAGCATGTACCCCACCGTTCGTCGAGAAGTGGCGTATGGAACTGATAGTCGCGTTGATTTTCTGTTGGAGGGCGACGGGTGCGCTTTTGTGGAGGTGAAGAACGCTACGATGAAAGCGGGCGATCGGGCGATTTTCCCGGATTCGGTGAGCGAGCGGGCCACCAAACACCTCCGCGAGTTGATGGCGGTGATCGACGATCGAACGAGGGCGGTGCTGCTTTTTCACGTGGGTCGGACCGACGTGAATGCGGTGGCTCCTGCCGATGCGATCGACCCGGTATACGGACGAACGCTTCGTGAGGCCGCCGCTGCGGGCGTGGAATTGCTCGCTTATCGAGCGGTTCCTGGCGCGGAGGGTGTGGTCCTCGGAGGCGCCGTTCAGGTCGAACTGTAGCCCAGCGCGGCCAACAATTCGCGAACCGAGGTGGTCGTCCCGACTTCGAGGGCTCGGCAGATTTGGGCGTGCCCAATGCTGACCTCTAAGAGTCCAGGGAGATCCTTGAGTGCAACCAGATTGAAGCGATCGAGATCGTGGCCTGCATTTACCCCAAGCCCCGCATCGACTGCCGCCTGTGCGGCATCCCAAACTTTCTTCGTTTCGAGCTGCTGATCGGGGCTTCCCCACGCCCAAGCGAAGGGCCCGGTGTAGAGTTCCACACGATCGACGCCGATTTCGGCGGCCATCACCATCGGTCCAGGATCGCAGTCCATAAAAATGCTGACTCGAATGCCAGCGTCTTTCAGGCGTCTAAGCGTCGGCCGAAGGCGAACTCCGTCGTCCGGAAAGGAATACCCATGATCCGATGTGACTTCACCAGGGCGAACGGGTACAAGCGTGCATTGCGCGGGCTTGAGATCGATGACCATGTCGATCAGTCGAGGATGATCCTCACATTCGACGTTGAGCTCGACTCCGGGGTGATGAACCCGAAGGTGTTCGAATACGGTGGGCACGTCCGAAAAACGGATGTGGCGCTCGTCAAGACGAGGATGAACGGTGATTCCGTGGGCCCCCGCGGCGAGACAGGTGTCCACCGCCCACAGAAGGTCGGGTGTATTGCGGCCGCGGGAGTTACGGAGCAATGCGTATTTATTGATGTTTACGGACAGATGGGCAGCCATGATGCTCCGGCGCTCGACTTTCGATCCGGATTTGAGGTAACCTCAACAGGTCGGGCCCGCTCCGCCGTTTGGGGTGGGCGCTCGGTCGAGGAGTCGGTTTGAGCACCGCCACCCGCACCGTCGTGTTCACGGACCTCTCGAACTACACGACGAGGGTTTCGAGCATGGATCGCGAGGGTCTTCGCAAGATCCTCGCTGAGCACGAGCGCGTGGTCGCGCCCATCGTGCAGCGCTATCACGGTCGGATCGTCAAAAACCTCGGCGACTCGTACATGTGCTTGTTTGAGTCGGCGACCGATGCGCTCCGCGCTTCCATGGACATCATGCATACCGTGCATGATCAAGGCGCATCGCCGATTCATCTTGGGTTGAACACCGGCGATGTGGAGGAGATCGACGGCGATGCCTTTGGCGAGCCGGTCAACATGGCCGCACGCATCCTTGGAAAAGCCAAGGAAGGCGAAGTGCTGTTTGGCCCAGGCACCTACGCCTGCATGAACGCCGCCGAGATCCCTTGGGAAGCTGCCGGTCGTCATGCGCTGAAGGGATTTCCCGGCGAAACGCCCATTTATCGGGCGGTGCCCACGCATTCGTGTTCGCTGCCCGATGCGGTATTGTCGGCGGTACGCCAACATCGCTTGGTTCGGGTGCGGCGCGGGGTACCGCTGCCGATGGTATCTGCGGAATCGATTGTACTTTTCGAGGGTTTCACCGCCGGATCGCCTGCGTTGGAGCAAGCGGTAGGGGCGTTGCCCGTGTTGGCTCCCGCATCGTTGTATCTGCAGGGATATAACATCTCTTTGAGTGATCGCGATGCTTGGACGCAGCTCGGACGAAACCTGCTGATCGCGACGCCGGCGTCTCTGGATACGGCCATCGATTCGATCGCGCGTGCGCCCATTGCACGTACAAGCACGTATAATAACCCTAATACCTTGATTCTCGAAGGTGGAGACTTTTCGCCGGCGGTGATGCTGGAGATGACCGGCTTGGCGTTACCGGCGATTGGAACGACCGGTTCGGTGCCTTTGGCTGAGGTGGTGGAGAGCTATTCCTACGATCTCGCGGGCGACGGCCGGTGGATGGTAAAGTCCGATCGTGCGGTTTTGCGGATCGAAGTGAATGCGCAGGGCGTTTCGTTGTCGGCGTTGGCCTCCGGGATAACGGTGGATGGACGTTCGATTTCTGGAGGCACGACCATCCAGCTGTCAAAGCGCACCGTGATCCGCGCCGGGAACTTTGACTATGTGTTCCGTTCGACTGAGCAGTCCGATCCGCAAGGATTGAAGTACGCCGGGTACTTTACGGGCGGCGCGGGGGCACGCCTCGGTGTGCTGGATGGCCAAGTCGTTGAAATGGGCCGCGAACCTGGAAGCCCTGGGTTGAGTTTTCCTGACCGCCAAGGCCAGGACAACATCCGTTGGTGTTCGGGTGCACGTGCGGCTCGGGCCCGAGAGGCACGCTTTACCCTCGATCGCGCGCTGGCGGGTCGGAAGCAGTGCGAGCTTCGGGTGACCGGCGCCGGTTTGGTGTTGGCGCCGTTGCACGATCGTTGTCCGACCTATGTTCGTCGCGACAGCCGCGCCATTGACTCGGCGTTGGAGCGCGTGGATGGACCGGTGCAAGTGCACGTTGGCGACTTGATCGTGGCGGGCACTTCCGTGGTCGCGGTGCGCGCCCCCGAGGAATAGCCGTCGTCGAGCACCGTCGAGACCACGCCGGTGAGGTTCGTTTCGAACGAGATCGAAGGGCGTGGTGCGTCCCGAGCGGCTGCTATTTGGCCGCGGGCGAGCCTTCTCGGTACAGTTGGGCACCGGTGGACAAGAATTCCTGGGATTTGGCGGCCATTTCCGCCTGACGAAGCTCCTGAGTGAGGTTCATCGAGCAGAATCGTGGCCCGCACATCGAACAGAAATGCGCCGTTTTTGCGCCAGCTGCGGGGAGCGTTTCGTCGTGATACGCGCGCGCTGTCTCGGGATCCAGCGCCAGATTGAACTGATCCTCCCAGCGAAACTCAA
>SYKL01000359.1 GCA_005797785.1 Pseudomonadota bacterium
ATGGGCTGCGGTCAGCACCCAGCGGTCGGAGATGACGGTGCCGGAGCACCGCGACTCTACCCCGTTGGCGGCGGTGATTTCGATCAGCACCACTTGCGGAAACTGGCTGGTCTCGCTTCCGCCGTAGATGGATACCGGGGTACCGTCCCATTCCTCGCTGTCTTCCATGGGCTCCGCAACCGGTGGCGGTGCGGCAATTGCCATATTGGGCAACCAACCAACCAGAAATGCAGCGGCGGTGCGGACGTCCATCGGTGTTCCTCCGAACGGCCGGGGTATACCCAAACGGGGTTCCATCCTCTACCGAAAGTTTGCGGGGGTTTCCGAAACCGCTTCTTTGGCGTGGAAGGGGCCGGTCGGCGGTGCGTGTTTCAGATTGTGGAACAATTGCGCTTGTCGGCGGGTTAGGGGACCGCTGTGGAGTGAACGATGCACCTTCTGTTGGTATGGCTAGGCTTGGTCGGTTCCGCACATGCGAGTGGAAAAGTTGGACCGGACTGCACGTTTAACGGGAAGCCACTGTACGGACGGGTACAGATCGTCGACCATTTTCCCGACATTCGGGTGAAGGTGACCAATGCCTTCGCCGACCTCCGCGTGCAACAGGTGGGTTCCTTCCCCGATAAATGCGGACAGTGGCAGTTGGTCGGCAACTTCCCCGACCTGAAGGTGCAGTTGGTCGACTCCTTTCCCGACATCGAAATCGAGTACGTGGGCTCGTTTCCCGGACTGCCGTAGATTTCAGTGCGCGATGTCCGAAGGGTGTGCTTTGCTCCAGGCGATCTCCCAGATTTGAAGAAAGCGCTCAGCGGATTGCATCAGTGGCCCGTCGTCAACACCGCCATCGCGCTCTAAGTGCTCGACAAATGCGGGTAAAGCCCCGATGTGTACCAAGCCGGCGGTATCGTAGGCATCCATGACAGCGCCATCGGAGCGGGTGGGGTTACAGCCGTGTTTGCCGTATTTGGGCCGGGCATGGATCACTCCGCCGTTCCAATCCGATCCCCAGCCCACCGGTTGACCTTTGGTTAGCTCGACCAGATGGGAGTAATGGAGAGCAAAATCGTCGACGGTTCGAGGGCAATAGTCGACAGGCTTCGGGTGCGAAGCCCAGAAAGGTCTGGCGGGATGTGGGTTTTGACCCTCGGGGTTTCCAGCGATGCCGATCATGCCACCCATTCGATAGATGTCTTCAATCTGGTCGTCCCGAAAGGCATGTGGTTCGCCACGAACCGAGAATACCGTGCTGTGGGTGGCAATGGGGGCGACGCCGTTGAGCTCAGCGATATCCAAGGTGTCATCTATGGAATCCCAGGACATGTGTTGAACGTCCACAACGATGCCGGCGTCGATCAACCCTTGAACGAGCTTTTTGCCGCGCGGGGTGAGGCCGCGGTGTTTCTTGGGGGCAAAGGCATGCTTGAATTGGCCTTTGACGTTGAGGATCCAACCCAGCGTGTCGGTGTAGCTGGCGCCTCCATAGGGGCTGTCGGCCAAATGGATGGGAGTGACCAACGCAACGCCGCGATCCGCCCAATGTTGGATGTCCTCGGGGGTGTCGATCACGTGGTACGCGCTTTCGATCGCATGAACGAACACGATCTTGCCGTCGGCGATCGCCGCACGCGCCTCGGCCGGATTGCGCGCCAACGCAAAATGTTCCGGATCGGAAGCGATGAATGCCTCAGTGAACGCAAACTGTTTTTCCATCGTGCGGGCGACCGCTTTTTTGGAACGAAAACCGATGCGAACGGGGTGTTCGTAGGAGGCATTCACGAATAGGACGGTCCCTGACTTGAGCAGTTCCTCTCTGAACATCTGCTGTGAGAACCGGTGTTTGTAGGACGGGCGTTGAGGAAGCGGAGCATCCGGACCCGGCGAATAGTTGGGTGCGACCGCCAAATGGGCGCCGAGGTGGGAGTGAAGGTCAACGAGACCGACCACCGGGGGCTGTGGATCTTGTGCGGGAGCGATTCCGATCAGGCAGAGATAGGCGAATGAACTCCACATAAGCGCTCCGGGTAGTGGCGCACTCTAACGGCGAGATCGGCGCCGCGTGTACCAAAGTGTACCGGGGAGGCCGCGGTTCCGATGGTTCCCGCCGCCGGCCCGGTTGCGTAGGGGGGGCGCGTCACGGTAGGCTTCCTACGCCAAAGCGCGCCTCACGTTTCCGCCCGCTCAACCCTGGCTGCAAGGCTGATCATGACCTCCAAACCCTTCATTCTCGAACGCACCTTTGATGCGCCGCGCACACAAGTGTGGGACGCCATGACCAAAGCCGAACATCTGCAGCACTGGTTCGGGCCAACGGGAGAGCTTAGCTACGCAACCGTCGATCTGCGCGAAGGCGGTGTGTTTCTCTATGGTATCGCCGCGCCAGGTGGGGCGGTTCTTCGCGCTAAGCGGACTTTCACGGAAATTAGGCCGCAGGAAAAGTTCGTCACCATCGCCGCCTACTGCGACGAAGCGCAGAACATCACCCGCCACCCGATGTCGCCCACGTGGCCGCTGGAAATGCGGATAGCCACTACGCTCACGGAGAAGGACGGCAAGACGCACATGTTGCTCGACTGGAGCGCACACCGCGCTACGCCGGAAGAACAGGCCACCTTCGACGCAAGCCATGGGATGCTGAAACAAGGTTGGGACCGCGCGTTTGGCAATCTGGATGCCCACCTGAAGATGGCGTAGGTTTCGCCGAACGCAGCGGTTTAGGGGTGATGCTTACGTGCACGTCCCACAAAATCAAAAGCCCGAGGCATAACCCCGGGCTTTCGTAAAGTGGAGCGGGCGACGAGACTCGAACTCGCGACCACGAGCTTGGGAAGCTCGTGCTCTACCAACTGAGCTACACCCGCATGTTCTCAACGTAACCGGCGTGTCCCTGAGCGCAACCGCTTAGGGCGCCAGCCTCATGACGAGAACGTCCGCATCGGGGGGTTCCCCGTCCTCTTTGTCGGCGGCAGGCTGCCAGTCAAGGTTGGTGGGGGCATTGCCGAAGCTGTCGCGAAGCAGGGACGTATCGGTGGTGTCGCCGTCCGCGGGGGTGGTCATGCTCACGGATGCGAGCGCCGTGGTCGTGAGATCGAGTTCCTCCGTCGTGGTTGGGGCGATGTACCACAGGCCGTCGAAATGTTCCGTATTTTCGGTGCTAGAGACCGACTGTGCCAAAATGGACGCGCTGCCTCCACCAAACGCGATTCCTTTGATGCGGTGTTCCACCCGTTGCTCGTGCTCGGAGCCGGTGAAATACACACCGGCGGCCGAAACCGCACCTTCCGTGCGCTCGCTGATCAACAGGAGCCCATCCCCAAGTACGGGGTCGCCGTTTGCCAACCCGACCCGGCCGCCTACCCAGACATCGTCGCCGTTTACAGCGATGGAATCAACGTTGTTGTTGGCATTCACCGAGCCGGCGTATTTCTTGGCCCATTCGACGGTGCCGTTGAGGTTGAAACGTGCCCAAGCGAACGCATCGGTAGAACCATCGACGTCGATGGTCGCATACGCATTTCCGTCGTCGTCGACGGCGAGGGCGTTGATGCGACCGCCGGTGGCGATGTTCGCGCGGTAGGACCAGTCCACGTCCGGTGCGCCAATATCGACATCGTCCAGGTGAATGATCACACCGTTCGCAGCAGTACTCCCCGCCAAATAGGCCCCGCCGAGGCCGTCTCGACGGATCGCAAACGCGCGATCAAGCTGCCCGAGTGCGACATCCAATTCGCGGTCGAAGGCGACGTCGCCGGTTTCGGGGTCGAAGCCCACCAACGTCATTTGTGCATCGTCCCTGGAAGATCCGGCCGCGAGCACCATCGGGCCGGAGGCATCTACGGCAAAAAACCTGGAACCACCGTCGTAAGTGGTAACCTCGCCGAGCGGAGACCAGCCTCTTTCCCAGAGAATGCTGCCATTGGTGGGGTTGAGCCGCGCGATGAACGACCATTGCTGGTAGTTGCTACTGTTGGGGCTCACCGCACCGATCACATAGGGATTCCCGTCACTATCCACCGAAATCGTCGCCGAAGTGCCTCCCAAAACGCCGCTTGGATCGGCATCCGGACAACTGTCTTCGAAAGGCCCATTCCAGATTTTGGCCCAGGCGAGATCGCCGTCGGCGTCCACTTTTCCGATCAGCAGATCCGAGTAGGTGAGGTCGAGTACGCCGGTTAGGTTCGCGGTAAAATACAGGCTTCCTTCGGCGTCCATGGCCATGCCGCCGACTCTTTCGTCCGCGTCGGTGGCACCAAAAAGGTCCGCGGACACCGAAGTAAATACGTCGGACTCATCTAAAGCGGTATCGGTATCGGCCGTATCCACGATCTGGTCTGAATCGCTGTCCGCCAGCGGGTCTGTGTCGCTGTCCTGGGAAGTGTCGTCGGGAGGCTGCGGGCAACCTGCCAAAAGCGGCAGATACAGGCAGAAAAGCGAACGGTACATCGGTGACTCCGGTGCCAGCATGGCCGCGAAAACCCAGTTCGTCAACCAGCAACCGGGGTGGTATCCGCGAGCAGTCCAAAACGGAGACCGCGGTCGCTCACCGTCAATTGTGGACGTCGGGAGGATTGAAGTACGCGATCGAGAATGGTCGCGCCTGCGAGAAGGTAATCGGCCCGATCGGGTGAAACCGCAGCAATCTGACGCCTTTCGGCGGGGCTGGCTGGCAACAGACGATCGATGAACCGCGCAAGCTCGACCCGAGTAAGCTTACCTCCGTGAACTTCGGCGGAGGAATACTGCTCCAGGCCGAGCGCCATGGCGCCGAGGGTGGTCACCGTGCCGGCGACACCGATCACGGTGCGCGGGGCGGGCTCCAACTTGACCGATGCAACCTGCGAATCGACGTGGTTGCGCAGCTTTGCAAGGCCGGACGGATCGACGTGCCCTACGCCCAAGTACGCCTCAGTCAGTCGGACGCTGCCGATTTCGAGCGAGGCACGCCCAAAAATCCGATCGCCTTCGCCGAGGACCAATTCCGTCGAACCCCCGCCAATGTCGACCACGAGTAGCGGGCCTTCGGGAAGATCGAGGTCCCGCCGGGCTCCCAGCCAGGACAGGCGCGCCTCCTCATCGCCGGTGATCGTGCGAATGCGCAGTCCAAGCGACTTTTGGAGGCGGGCAAACCAAGTTTGAGCATTCATCGCCCGTCGTGCGCCGGAGGTGGCGACCGCACGGATCGAGCCTGCGCTGACCCCATGTTCGGCGGCCGCTTTGACGTATTCGGCGAGAACTTCTTCAGCGTGAGCGATCCGATCTGACGCAAACAAGCCACGATCGCCGAGACCTCGGCCGAGGCCTACGACCTGCGCTTCATCGACAACGATCGCCCCAGCGTCATCCAGGATGGTGAGTAAAAGAGAGTTGCTTCCGATATCAATGGCCGCACGGCTCATTAGGGTGCCCAGGCAGGTTGTGTCCAGCCGCCGGTGCCGTCGGTGACGGCGGATTGGTGGCGTCCGTCGGCCGTTGATAACCAGATTTCGCTTCGGCCGCGGCGGGTGGAGGAGAACACGAGGTAGCGGCCATCGGGACTCCAGGCGGGATCCTCGTTGTCTCCATCGTTTTGGGTGATAGCGATCATATTTCGCCCGTCGATCCCCACCACATACACATTGAATCGGCCATCTCGTCCGACGAATGCGATCTTGGTGCCATCTGGCGAAAAGACAGGGTCGCTATTGAACGAACCCTGAAAGGTGACTCGGGTGGCGGATCCTGAAGCGAGATCCTGAATGTAGATCTGCGAGCCACCGGATCGCTCCGAGGCAAACGCCAATTTACGTCCATCGGGCGACCAACTTGGGGAGACGTCGATGCCGCTGACCTTGGTGACGCGTTGGATCTCAGCGCCGGTGCTGGCGTCGATCACGAAAATGTCAGTTTCTCCGCCCTCGCTGCGGGCGAGCGCGATCTTGGTGCCGTCGGGCGACCAGGCGGCACCGGAATCCATACCGGGCTTTTCGGAGATGGGTCGCAGGCGCCCCGTCTTGATATCTTTGATGTACACATCGGCATTGTTGCGTCGGTAACTTGTGAAAGCGACCTGCGTGCCATTTGGCGCCCATGCGGGAGACAGGTTGATGGTGCCATTGTTGGTGATCGCCGCGACTCCTTCGCCGTCGATGTCCATACGGTAAATCTCTTTTTTGCCGGATTTGCTTCCAACCACTGCGAGCCGTGCGCCGAAAAAGCCGGGTTCCCCAGTCAGTGCCAGCAGGATGGCGTCGGCGATGCGATGGCCGAGGTAGCGAATGTCTTCGTTGTCACCGACATATCCCTTGGCCTCAATCTTTTCTCCACTGCTGACATCGTAGACGTACACATCGGCTCGAACGCCGGTACCGGTGGTTAGCACGCGGGTTTTTGCGAGTCCCGCCGCTTTGATCATCCGCCAGTTTCCAAAATCAAAGGTGCCGGGTTCCACTCCGCCCGTCTGCTCGATGTAGGCGTTGGGATCGATGATTTTGAAGTATCCAGTCATTTCCAGGTCCCGGCGCACCACCGCCCAGATTTCGGCGGCGGCTTTGTCGGTACCTCCCTGGGCAACGGGCCTCGGGAGGGCAAGCGGAAACTCGCTTCCGCCGGGGGCAACGTGAACGCCAAACCTCTCCCCGGTGTTGCCGGGAACGGACCAACACAAAGCGAAGGCGGCAAACACTGCCGGCAACAGCCGAATCCAACGAGCGTTCATCGGGCGTCCCATGGGCTATTGAGGGTCAAAGGTGATTTCGAGGCCATCTTCCACCACGTGTGCGTGCTTGGGTGGGGGCAGGGGCACCACCGGGACGGACTCCACTGCAAAAACGGCCTTTGCATCGTAAGATTCGTTGCCGCTGGCCCTGTGGATGTCATAGCCCAGGACGCGACCGGAGGTCGGGTCGATGCGAACGATGATTACGGTGCGCAGCTTTGGATTGGCCGCAACGACGCTTTTAAGCGGGTGAAAATTCTGTTTGAACAGCGTTTCAATCTGCTTTCGGTACTTCGCCAACTCGGGATCGGCGCGCCCGGTGCCACCGAGATTGTAAGACTCGTCGGAATTCGAATCGGGGCTTGTCGCCTCGACATTCTTGTCACCCTCGGACGCGTCGGCCAGCGCCTCGTCCATCAGCGCGTCGCGCAATGCGCGGTCGATGGCCGCCGCACGATCGGGGTCGCCCTTGGTCTTTGGGGCGTCCGGTTTGTGGAGGCTGAGGTCCGAGGTGCGCGCGGCGGCGGAAGGGGTCTCGGTCGGTGCGCCAGCGCTGTGCGGCGTTTCGGTCGGTGCGACGGGCGCGGTAGCCTTGACGGTCTCCGCCTTGGTAGGCATTCGACCTGGAGATTTCTTCATCACCATCATCGACACTTCCATCGCCTGGGTGTCGAGCAGGGGTTTGTGACTGCGCCAGTCGAGCCAATCGACAATAAATCCCATACAAGCGATAAAAGCGACCAGTGCAACGTGAAAGCCGACGGATGCCAGAATGGCGAGGGCGAGGGGCTCCGAGTCTGGCTGAAGCGCTGTACGTTTCACCGTTTTACTCCGCTGCACCTGGTTCGAACACCAGACCGACCCGCGGTATTCCCGCGATCTTGGCCGAGGCCAGCAGCAGCGCTACCTCGCGGTAGGGCACTTCCCCATCCGCCTTTAAAAAGACCGGTTGATCGGGATTTGCTTCTGAGATGGCTTTTAGACGTGCGGGCATTTCTTCGGCAGTAAATTTGGATTCGTTGATATAGTAGTTCAAATCCTTGTCGATGGCGAGGATCAGCTGCTCCTCCGTCTGCGAAATGGGCGGCGCTTCGACGTTGGGGAGGTCGATGTCGACACCGGCGTTCATCATCGGTGCGGTGACCATAAAAATGATCAACAACACCAGCATGACGTCCACCAGCGGAGTCACGTTGATTTCGCCCATCGGCGCTCGACTGTCGCTCCCGCCGGTCATGCCCATGGATGGATCTCCCGAGATCGCTCAGACCACCAAATCCCGCCGCGGTTCAATGCAGGTGCCTTTTGACAATGTTAAGGAAGTCTGCCGAAAAGTTCTCCATTTCGGTGTTCAGCACGCGGATTTTTGAAATGAAATAGTTGTAGGCCATCACGGCCGGGATGGCGGCGACGAGGCCAACGGCCGTTGCCACCAACGCTTCCGCAATGTCGGGTCCGACGACTTGGATCGTGGCTTGCTGACCGGGGGCGCCGAGCTTGTGAAAGGCGCCGAGAATGCCCCAGACGGTGCCCAACAGGCCGATGAAAGGGCCGGTGGAACCTGTGGTGGCAAGAAAAATGACATAGCGCTCAAGCTGGGTGGACTCGACCGCTGAGGCCCGCCGGAGGGCGCGAACGAGATTTTCGCTGCCGTCAGTGTTTTGGCCGCCGGAGGTCAATTTGGCGAGCTCCTGGTAGCCCGCCTTGAACACCTCGGCGACCGGGCTCTTTCGAAATTGCCCGGATTGCTCGTAGACGGAATCCAAGCGTTTGCTCTTCCAGAAGACATCGAGAAAAGCAGCAGACTGGCGCGAGGCCGAACTGAGGCGAAAGAACTTCTGAATCATGATCGCCCAGCTGACGACGCTCATGCCGACCAACAGCAGCATCACCAGCTCCACAATCGGAAGCAACAAAAGTACGTCCCAAAGCGTAGAACCTTCGCCTGCCCGCACAGTGGCATCGTAAACTTCGATGGCCGGTGTCACCGATCCTCCCAGAGTCCGCCATCCGTTCCGGTACGGGACTCCTCGTCTTTGGTGGTTAACCGCGAAGCCCAGCGCAGTCGAGCCGCAAGCTCCGGCTCTGGAATTTCTTTTTTCCCTGGGGTGTATCCTGCTTGGTACCAGAACTTGAGGCTCAGTCTGACGGTAGGTGGCCGCACCGGATATGGAATGAAAAGGAGGGGCGATGACTGGATTGGTGAACTGGCTGAATGCCACCGTTTGTACGGCCGTATTGTCGGTGTCATCGTTGGCGCTGGCGACCGAGCCAGCCCCGGCGCCCACACCTGAGCCGATCGCGGAGCCGGTGATCTGGAAATACACCTTGGACCCTGGAAAAAGCAAACTTTGGGTGGTCGTGAAGGCGGACCGCTCGACTTTTGTAGGTCGAACCTTCGGTCACGACCATGTGATCGCGGCCACCGGCTGGACCGGGACCGTGGAGTGGAACTATTCAGATCCGTCAAAATGCAAGGTAGAGATTAAAGTTCCGGTGACTGGGCTGGTCGTGGATCCCTCCGGTGCCCGCGCCTCGCAGGGGTTCAAGAAAGAAGAGACGCCGGAGGACGATAAGAAGAAGATCACCGAGAATTTTCGCGGGGACACCCAGCTGCAGGCGTCCAAGTACGGCGACATCAAGTTCAGCGCATTGTCGTGTTCTGCGGTACGGGGGCCGGTCAAAGTGACGGGGAATCTTACCATTCGTGGGGTATCCCGCAAGATTACTGCAGATATGAATATCATCGAGGGAGATCGAGCGTTTTCCGGCACCGGTGGTTTCTCGATCTTGCACTCAGACTTCGGGTTCCAGCCGTTTGAGGCGGTGGGTGGCAAAATGCGCAATGAAAACGCGTTGAAATTCGTGCTCGATGTACGAGGCACGGCGCCGTGAACCGTTGGTCCTATGCCGCATTACCAGTGTTGTTGTTGGCGTGCTCCAAGTTGCTGACCATTCGCGTGGAGGAGGAATCCACCACGGTGGTGGAGCAAGGCACCCTGCTTGAGGATATCGTCGGAGATCTCGGATTCGAGGGGTTTATGGCCCTTGACATCTCTGAGTCCACCGAACTGAAAAATCAGGGCGTCGAGCCCGGGGACATCAAGGAGGTTTTTTTAGAAGAGCTGGTTTTGGAGGCCGATGGCGATCTTTCGTTTATTGAGGAGCTGGAGTTCTTTGTGGAATCGGAAGGTCTCCCCCGCCAGCGCATCGCCTACCAGACCTCCTTTCCCGAGGGAGAGACGCGCTCGGAAATGGTGCTTGAAGACGTAGATTTGACCGAATACGTCGTGGCCGAGTCGATGGACATCACCACCGAGGTGGTGGGCACCCGTCCGGAGGAGGACACGGAGATCACCGGACTCATCGCGCTTTCCGTTGGCGTGACTGCAAAAGGCGCGTGCAATCAGGTGAAGTAGTTGGTCGATCCTGGTGCCGGTATCGGTTATATTGGACGGCATGTCGGCTTTTCGCGATCGCATGTCGGAATGGTCTGAGTTCGCGGATGCGCACTTGCCGGCAGGGCTTTACCTCGCCGTGTCCGTTCCCACCGAGAGGGTTCGCGACCAGATGCGGGTGGCCGGCCGAGTGTTCTTAGGGCCGGATCGTCCATCGGTTTCGATGGTGGATGTGGACGATACGGCGCGGTGGTGGATCGAGCGCTCGATGATCACGGCAGCGGGCATCAGCGGAATTGCTGCCGTTGGCGGCTTGGCTTCGGTTCCACCGGAGGCGATGGGGAGGGCGGTCTCCCTGGTCCGACTGGCTCAACGATTGGCGATCACCTATGGTTTTGACCCGGAGCAGGAGCGTGGCCAGATTGCCGTATGGCGCGCGCTCGCGGCGGCTCTGGAGGTTGAATTGCCCGCCGAAGGCCCGATGGACGTTCGGGTGAGCGACCTTCGCAGTTTGGTGGCTCCCGCTGCGGCTTTGCAGTCGGTCGGCGTTTCCATGGTTCGCTCAGTGATGTGGCGAACCTTGCGGCAGGTGTCCGGCGGGTTGATGCGGTGGGTTCCGGTTGTATCTCCTGCATTATCGGCGATTTCGGCGCGACGGCGAGTGCGCGAATCGGGGGCTCGGATGTCCGATGCGCTGCGCCGTTTGGCGGAGGTGCCAGTCGGGCATGCGGTTGAGGATGCGGTCGAAATCCCTTGAACGAACCCTCCTATGCGGTGACGGACCTTTGGGAGCTGATCGACACGGGCCTGGAAAACGGGGGACATCTGCTTGCTGCAGGCGAGATGTCGGTGATTCGAGCGGTGCGCACCCTCTCGTTGCCGGCGACGGAGGCCTATTCACGTCTAACGATGCGAGTGCCACAGCCGTTCCGCGACAGCGAGTTTTCGGCTGAGATCGTCACCGAGTGGTTGGAAAGCGGGCTGATCGATCGGTTGGTTCCTTGGCGATGGCGCGCCGAAGCGTGCATTGTAGCGGAACTACGGGAAGCCTGCGCCTCCTTGGGCTTGCCCGCGGGGGGAAAACGGGACGATCTGCTGGCGCGCCTTGCGGATCGGAGGGGTTGGTCCGACGTTCGTTGGTTTCGCCTGTTGCACCTGGACCTGATTCGGCGCTTGGAGCGCTTGACCTTTCTGGATTTGTACCGGGATCGTTCGCAATGGGTGCTGGAACGAATGGGGCGGCGGCGGTGGCCTGAGTTCACGCCGGTCGTCGGGGGGTTATTTAGGGATCGGAGCTCATTTCTGGCCTGGGAACGATGCGTCGAACAGCGCAAGGAATGGACCGCAGAAACCTGTTTTTCGGCGCTGGAAGCGGGAAATTTTGGGCCGGAAGGAGGATTGCACCTGCGAGAACGGCTGATCCAGCGCGTATGCGAATTGGCTGAAAACGAAGAAAGCGAGCAAGGTCTGGCCTGGTTAGAACGTCTTCCAGTCGATACCTCCATTCGCCGATCGCGCTGGTTGGAGCGGCACCAGCGTCCGCGTGAGGCGTTGGCCGTGCTGCGCCACGGGCGAGCGACCGTGAGTGATCCGTCGGAGCGATTGGCGCTTTCGCGATCTGGAAAGCGCCTCGCAAAAACCTGCGGCGAAGGGTGGGCGCCGGATGTTCCGTTAGCATCTGCGATAAAGCGTGATGTCACTTTGGAATGGGTGGGAGTTTCCGGCGGGCGCCCCGTTTACGGCGAGGGGGTTCCCGTGGAAGAGGCCGTTGCACGTATGTTTCGGGACGCAGGGCGAACGGTGTTGCGCGCCGAAGGCGCCCTGTGGACTACCGTGTTTGCGCTGCTGTTTTCGGAAGCGTACTTTCTTCCGATCCCGGGAATGTTGCCGGTTCGATGCCTGACTGGGCCGCTCGATGTCGGAACCCCGGCGTTTGCGACGCGGCGCCGCGCGGACGTGGAGCGGATCGGCGCCGAAATTCTCGGCGGGGGAGGCCCCGAAAAGCTGAGAAAATCCTTGGAAAGGTTCCGAGGGGTTTCGCTGGCCGGTGTGAGTGGAGCCTGGGACGAGGAGGCACTGGTTGGGGTCGTGGAAAGCATCGGACCGAAGGGGTGTTGGGCGATCTTGAGCGAGATCTTGGAACGGGGCTGGCCAGCGGCCCGCGGACTTCCAGATCTGTTGGTGCTCAACGGGCCAGACGTTCGGTTACCACGAGTGTTTCCATCGTCGGTGCAGGGGCTACTCCTGATCGAGGTGAAGGGGCCAACGGACGCGATGCGCGATGATCAAGCGGTTTGGTTGGATCGGTTGGTGAAAGTAAAAGTTCCGGTCAACGTTTGGTGGGTGCGCGCGGTTAGCACAGAAAACAGGTAGATCGACGGCCTGGAGGCATTTGTGTGGTGTTTGGCGTTGTTGGCATGCGGTATCTGGCCGGAAGGTGCGCAGGAAGAGGATTCCGGCTCGATCGACTCGGATGTCGCGGACACTCAGGACAGCTCAGAGGAAACCGACGTGGATACCGAGCAACCGCAGGACACCGAGGTTCCCGATTCGGAATATTGCGAAGGCGTACGCGAATGGTCCAGCACGGCCTCTGAGTTCGAGAGAGAGGTTTTATCCTTGGTGAATGCCCAGCGTGCACAGGGCGGCCAGTGCGCAGACCTGAGCTTCGACCCTTCCGGAGAGCTGACGATGAATGCGGAGCTTCGATGTGCGGCTCGTGTGCATTCTCTCGACATGGTGGAAAACGACTACTTTGCCCATGAAGACCTGGACGGGGGCGAGCCCTGGGATCGGGCGGAGGATGCCGGATATTCGAATTGGACGGCGGTGGGCGAGAACATCGCCTTTGGGTACACGACGCCCGAAGAAGTGATGGAGGGTTGGATGAACAGTCCAGGTCACTGCGAGAACATTCTGGATCCCGAATACCATGAGCTCGGGGTGGGGTATGTCGGCGGGGCGGAGATGTGGACTCAGGTGTTCGGCGCTAGATAGTAAACTACTTGACGATATCGTAGGCGCAGCGAACACCGGCGAACTTGGGCGTTTCCTTCTTTGAACCGGTGCGCCCTGCGCTTCCGAGTTCCGACAACGGCGATTCAGCGCCTCCACCCACAGCGAAACCGTCGGAGGTCCATTCCCAGACGTTTCCAGCGAGATCAAAAACACCTTGGGGGGAAGCCCCATCGCGAGCGGTGCCTGAAGCGATGAGTTGCTCACCGCAACCGAGGGCGTTGGCGTGATCGCAGCTCGCACCGTCATCTCCCCACGGGAAAAGCGCAGAACCGGCGGCGGCCGACCACTCCTCGAAGGTAGGCAAGCGGCCTTGTGCAAATCCGCAGTAACTTTCGGCTTCGGCGAGGGAAATCCCCGACACCGGCAGGCTTTCGTCAGCGGCGTGCGCGGCGCAGACCCCCGCCTCGACGCAGGCCCCCCATCGTGCGCCATCGACCTCAAAACGATCGAGGCGAAACGCGGGAACCTTGCCGTTGTCGATCACCACGGCCGGTTCTCGCCATACGGCGAGTGCGGTCCAGGTCGTCTGTACGGTGAGAATGAGAGCCACAAAGCCGACACTGACGAGCCCTACCACGATGGGGGCGACCGGCCGGGAGAACGACGGCAACGGGCGGTGGTCGTCTTCGGCCGAAAGATCGATTGGAAGATCGGGGCCTTCGGCGGGCCCGGGCATGGCTCCCACGGCCGGACGCGGCATGGGGGGCGGGGTGGGGGTGCCCTGACGTCGGGCAAGGTCGCGCAAATCTTGGAGTTGCTCCGCCAACTCTTCCGCAGCTCGAAATCGGTTTGGCGGGGAGGGGTGCGACGTGGGCGATAACCCTCGAACCAAGATGCTCCATAGTCCCCTTTGGAGGGCAGCGCGATTTCCGGGGCTGAGCCCAGCCAAATCCGCTAGGGCGTCGAACTTGGTCTGGATCACCGCGCGATCCGTGTCGATCAACGCGGCTCTTCCGGTGCAGTCGATCAAATCGGCGGCGGTGGCGCCCATACGTTCGTGAGCGAAAGCGGTGCGCAATTCGCGGGAATGGGGGCCATCGGCGGAAACGGCGCGGCGCCCCAGCTCCCAGAGTTGTCTGCCTTTCGAGGTTAGGAGTTCACGAGGATCGGCTTGATAAGCTGGTCTAGAGCCGGTCAGGGCGGCATAGAGCATCACGCACAGGGCGTAGGTGTCCCACGTAGGGTCGGGGATGGTTTTGCCAGGGAGAAACTGGTCGATCGGTGCCCACATCGGGGTTCCGAACAGCGCGAGCTCCACCGCCTGCAAGCCGTCGATGGTCATCGCGCAGCCGAAATCACCCAGGTAGAGTCTACCTTTGGCGTCAACAAACACATTTTCGGGTTTGACGTCGCGGTGGACGAGTTGGCCCCCATGGTTGAACTGATGCAATCGCGACAGCGTTCTTGCGATTTCAGCAGTTCTGCCGAGGATTTCGTCCAGGGATGCAGGGGAGGGTTGGCGGGTGATCGCAGTCAGCCATTGGCCCAAATGCCCGACATAGACGGGCATGACGATCGCCGGGCGTCCGTTGATCGTCGGCGTATCCAGGCACTTTACGACGCCTGCGATCCGCGCTTGCCCCAACGCTTTGAGGATTTGCGCCTCCCGCTGCAGGGTCTCGACCGCGTTGGATCCTTCGCCGGCGACCTTCACGGCAACCTGGCGTCCGTCCGACCTTGTCGCCAGATACACGGCTCCCTGAGCACCGCGTGCGAGCGGTTCTGCGGGAAGTTCGTACTCGAACGCGACAGCGTCTTGCATCCCCGGCAGTTTGCGCGCGCCAGGGGTTCCGGGCAAGGCCTTTTCGCGCTACCGGTGGTGGACGGCCGAACGGGGCCCGAAATGCGCCTTGGAGAGAGCGATGAACATCTTGATCACGGCGGGCGCCACCCGCAATCCGATCGACGCCATGCGCTATCTGTCGGCGCGTTCTACTGGGAGTACGGGGATTTCGCTGGCGAAGTCGCTCCGCGACGCAGGTCACGAGGTGTGGTTGATGGGTTCGGCGGAGACCCGCTTGAGGGCGGGGGACATCCCGGGGGAGGAATACGGTTCTACGCGCGATTTAATGGAACGGATGGAGCGCTGGGTACGGGCAAACCCCCAGGGCGCGGTGATCCATTCGTCGGCGGTTGGGGATTATGAACGATCGGAGCCCAACCCCGGAAAGACGCCGTCGGGAATGGCGGAGTGGCAGCTGGTGCTGACGCCAACGCCAAAGATCGCGGATCGCGTGCGGGGATGGGGCTTGCAGGGGAAGTACGTCACCTTTAAGGCTGCCGCGCCTGCGACCTCGGACGCCGATCTTCGCGAGATCGCTCGCCGGCAACGAACACGGACCGGTTGCGACCGCGTGTTTGCCAATGTTCTCGGTCGGATTCACACCGGAGTGTGGTGGGTCGGAGAAGAAGATCAATGGTTTGAGGAGCGCGAACCGGCACTCGCGGCATTGATCGACTGGATCAAATCGTAAACTCAGTTGACGAACAGGGGGACGGATGACGACCGAATTGTGGATGGTGGTGGCCGCAGTGGGCGTGGCCTGGGCCCAAATCATGGTCGCTGCAACTCCAGGTTTGTTGCGTGATCCTATGCGTTCGTTCGGAAATCGGGACACGGAAGCGGCGCAGCCGGAGTGGGTGCGCCGAATGGAACGCGCGAGCAACAACATGAAGGAAAACCTACCGTTGTTTGTGGCTTTGGTGCTGGTGGTGCATGCGGCCGGGGCCGAAAACGTGCGGAGCGCGGTGGGCGCGCAGGTGTTTGTGGTGGCCCGGGTGTTGTATGCGGTCGCGTATACGGCTGGGATTGTCTATGTAAGAACGTTGCTTTGGGGCGTATCGATCGCCGGAATGTTGGCGGTGGCTTCAGCGCTCTTCGGTGGGTAATCCCCGCACCGCGGCGGCTTTTCGATACACGGCCTCATAGGCGGGAACGACGGCGTCCCAGGACCAGTCGTGGCGCATGCCGCGCTTTCGAATCTCGTCAAATTCGGGGCGTCGTTCCTTCCATACCCAGACGGCGTGCCGGAGGGTGTCCAATAACGCTTGGGCGTCGTACCAGTGGAAGGTGAATCCGGTGCCGGTTCCCTTGGTGATATCCACATTTTCGACGCTGTCGGCGAGGCCTCCAGTGGCGCGAACCACGGGGACGGTGCCGTACCGCATTGAATACATTTGGTTCAACCCACAAGGTTCGAAGCGGCTGGGCATCAGGAACAGGTCGGAGCCGGCTTCCACCCGATGGGCGAGGCGCTCGGAAAATCCGATGTAGGCGCAAACATTCTTAGGGAATGTGGCTTGAAGTTCGCGGAAACGGTGTTCGTATGCGGCATGGGCGGCAACGGCCGTCCCAACCGCCACCACTTGGCAGCCGGTCTCACGGATCAGGGTGGGAAGCGCATCCAGCATCAGTTCGATGCCTTTTTGGGGATCGAGGCGGCCAACGGCGCCGATCAGGGGCACCTTGGCGGTGACCGGGAGGCCTAGGTCCTTTTGGAGGGCGGCTTTGCACTTGGCTTTCCCGCTGAGGTCGTCGGCGCTGAACGCCGCGGGCAGGTGGGGATCTGCGGTTGGATCCCAGATTTTGGCGTCAATGCCGTTGAGGATGCCATGAAGATCGCCGGCACGGTGCCGCAAAACCCCGTCCAAACCGAAACCCTGCTCCGGTTGGAGCATCTCCCGGGCAGAGGTGGGCGAAACGGTGGTAAGCTGGTCTGACCATAGCAAACCCGCCTTGAGAAGCCCTAGATCGCCATACCACTCGAGCGCTTCCGGACCAAACCAACGCGGCGCGAGATCGAAGTCCCGGAACACCTCCGCAGGAAATCGGCCTTGGTGAGCGAGATTGTGGATGGTGAGCACGGTCGCCGCACGGGGAAACAACCCCAGCGGTCGATACAGGCCTTCCAGAAAGATCGGCAGCAAACCGGTCGGCCAATCATGCAGGTGAAACAAGACGTCTTCGCCGATCGGACCACCGTCCAGCGGGACCCGCCGTGCGGCTTCGAGCGCGGCGCGGCTCAGCACGGCGAACCTCAGGTGGTTGTCGCTGAAGGTGCCCTGCGAATCACCGTAAATACCATTGCGGTGGAACATCGCATGGTCGGCCAGCAGATGATCGACCCCGTCCGCGCGAACCCGCCAAAACCGGACCGGGTGTACCCAGCCGGCGGCGTGAATACCGACGATCACTCCCGTATCTTCCGCGCCCATGGCTTCGAGATCGACCCCCCCATATCGGGGGGAGACGGTGACCACGCGGTGGCCGCGCCGCACGAGCGCCGGACCGAGGGCGCCGCAAACATCGCCAAGCCCGCCGGTTTTACTGAATGGGGCGAGTTCGCTGCTGACGATCACGATGTTCATGGGAGTCCTAGGAAGCTAGGGCGCGGAGAAGGGGTAATTCTTCCAGCATTCTGCCCGCTCCTTGCACAGCGACATCGGCGGGGTCATCCGCGGCGACCACAGCGAGTCCGGTGGACTCGCGAAGAGCGAGGTCAATGCGACGTAATTGGCTTCCGCCGCCGGTGAGAACCACCCCTTGGTCCACCACATCGGAGGCGAGTTCAGGCGGTGTATTTTCGAGCACTTCGCGAATGCCGCGAGCAATCTTTTGCAAGCTTGGACGCAGCGCATCCCGGATATCGGCGGCCGACACTTCTACCGATCGCGGAATCCCCCTTCGCAGGCAGCGGCCGGCGACATGTGCGGTGGGTCCGATGTCTTTGGTGGTGGCGGTGCCGATGGCGATCTTGATCTGTTCTGCGGTGGGCCTGCCTACAAGAAGATCATGCTCCTCCCGCAACCATCCGATGATTGCCTCATCCATGGCTTCGCCGCCGCCGGGGACGGACTGACTCAAAACAACGCCATGCAGCGATACAATCGATACTTCCGTAGAACCGCCACCGATGTCGACGATCAGGTGACCGGAGGGTTCGTCGACGGGAAGGCCCGCTCCAATCGCCGCTGCCAAGGGTCGCGACACCAAATGAACCTCACGTGCGCCTGCGCCTTCGCAGCTTTCTCGCACCGCCCTTCGCTCCATTTCGGAGGCGGAATGCGGAATGGTGACCACCATGCGTGGACTCACCCAGCCATTGCGTCCGTGAGCGCGCCGAACCAAGTGTAGCAGAAGTGCTTCGGCCACTTCGTAGTCGCGAATTTGCGTTTCGCGGACCGGCTGCACTGTTCGCACGTCCGGCGGGGTTCGACCCAACATGGGAAGGGCTTCTCGGCCTACCGCCAGCATTTTCCGTCGACCCTTACCGTCCGTGTGCACGGCAACCACGGTGGGTTCTTGGCAAACGACGCCGATTCCGCGAACGTACACGCGCGTGTTGGATGTGCCCAGATCGATGGCCACATCCTGGGAGAACAATCCAAGGACCGAACTTAGCATTTGGGCTCTGGGGGCGGGTGTCCGAAGTGCCGGCGGGGGATTGCTGACACATCAAGACGGTGGGATTGAATGAAATGCGAGGCACCCGCGTTATAGCGCGAGGGGAATGTGGTCCGCAACCCGCCCATTGCCATTCTCGTGGGTTTTGTGCCACAGTGCGCTGTAAGGAGAAGGAATGCGAAAGGTTGTCCGGTTGATCGCCGCCTCTGTGGCGCTGGTATCCATCACCGTCGCCTGTGCGAAGGTCCCGTATACCGGGCGTAAACAATTTAACCTGATTCCGAATGGGATTATGCAGGGGCTGGGCAAGGCGACGTACGCGGATATGCTCGCGGAATCGAAGGTGCAGCGGGAGGGCTCGAACGCCGCCGTTCTGAAGAAGGTCGGCGGTCGGATCTCAAAGTCGGCGAACGAAAAGGACTTTGCCTGGAAGTTTGCCCTCATTAAAGAAGAGACGATCAATGCTTGGTGCTTGCCGGGCGGATATATTGGCTTTTATACAGGAATTTTGCCTGTTCTACACAACGAAGCCGGGATGGCGTTTGTGATGGGGCACGAGGTGGGTCATGCCACGGCGCATCATGGCGCCGAACGCATGTCGCAACAGCTGGTACTTCTCGGCGGTTTAACAGGTCTTTCGATGTATATTGACGGCTCCAAGAAGTTGAAGAAAAAGGAAAAGGACCTGTTGATTGCGGCCCTCGGTGTGGGTTTGCAGTTTGGGGTGATCCTTCCTTTTTCGCGGGCTCATGAGGCCGAAGCGGATGTGATCGGCATGATGTACATGTCCAAAGCGGGGTATCCGCCAGGTGAGTCGATCAAGGTATGGCAGCGGATGGAGGAATATGCCGGTGGGTCGAGTGTTCCTGCGTTCTTTTCAACGCATCCGAGCAACAAACAACGGCAGAAAAACCTGAAAGAATGGTTGCCCAAAGCCCGCAAGCGCTACGTTCGCAACAAGCTGGGCTACGACACCCAGGATCCGATGTGGGGTAACAAAAGGTAGCCCTCTGGCCAACCGCTAGCGAATCCGATACGGGCGGGGCTTCTGGTGGCAGGCCTGCGCCTGCGGAGGTTTGGCCCATGGCCATGATGGACAAGATGCGGGCGGGTTCGGACTCTCCCTGGGTGCAGGGCATCCTCGTTTGCGTGTTCGTATCCTTTGTCTACTTTGGTGGTATGTTCTCGTCGAACGACACCGTATCCGCGGTGGCCACGGTCAATGGCACGCAGATTCTGGACATCGACGCTCAGCCGCTCTACAAGCGCGCATTGGACGCGGAGGAATCCCAGCGCATGCAGGAAGCGCAAGCGCAATCGGCCCGCACCGGGAGCCCGGTGGCGCCACGGCCATTGTCGGAAGACGATGAGAAGGCTCTTTTTGCCGAGGTGAAGAAGGCATTGATTCGAAACGAGCTCCTGCGGCAACAGGCGCAGAGTCTTGGATTGGTGGTGTCGACCGATGAAATCGCCTTGGTGATCGCTCACGACCCCAATTTCAAAAATGACGAAGGGGAATTCGACAAGACGATCCTCGCCAACATGCTGCGCCGTCAGGGCCTGAGCTTGGAGAAGTACCAAGCCAAAATGGAGGATGAACTTCTGGTGCAGAAACTGCAGCGCTTGGTGCTGTCGTCGGTCGACCTGCCGGAAGCGTTGGTCAAAAGCAAGTGGTTGGAGGCATCCACCACGATGGACATTTCGTATGTGATGGTCCAACCTCGTACCTTCAAAGATGACGTCGATGTGTCGCCGGCGGCCGTGGCTGCCTTCGTGGAAAGCAGCAAAGATCAGATTGAAGCCTCTTACAAGGCGGACTACGACCGCCTGTACAACCTGCCCGAAACGGCCGACCTGAGCGTGATTCGGCTCGAAGTTCGGGAAGATGGCGTGACATTGCCTGAAATTCAGGCCCGAGTGGAAGGGTTGCGCGCTCAAGTGGAAGCGGGCGCCGATTTTGCGGAGCTTGCTCGTCGGCATTCGGAGGATCTCAGTGTGGGAGCGGGGGGCAGCCTGGGCGCAGTGCCGTTGACCCAGTTGGAACCTGCAGTTTTGGAGGCGATCAAAGATCTGAAACCCGGCGCGCTGTCGGCGATTCTTGCAGACGAAAAGCAGGTGCGCTTTTTCAAGCTTTCCGGCCGCACTGCGGCGCGCGTCATCCCTTTGGAGGAGGTGAAGAACGACATCGCGACACGCCTGCTCCAGGAGAAGGGATCGACGACAAAGGCCGCTGAGTATGCGGAGAAGTTGCTCGCGGCTTGGAAGGTGACCGGTGTCGCTCCGGCGGACCTCTTGGCCGAACAGCAGCTTTCCACCGAAAGCAGTGGGCCCATTCCGCTGGAAGGCACGGGACGACCGACCGATCCTCCTCCTGAGATGCTGAAAGCCGCCGCCGCCACCACCCCAGGAACGGTGCTTCCAGGCGTGTATGTGTCC
>SYKL01000360.1 GCA_005797785.1 Pseudomonadota bacterium
ACAACAAGGTCACCCCCGAACGCACGCCAACAAGAGAAACGGAGCCCCCGATCATCAAAAGCGCCACGGTCACCCCGCCAGTGCAGCGCACACCGAAGGTCGCCGACGGCCTCCACATCAGGATCCTGTCGAACGCCGACGGCAGCGCACTCCGAACGAAAAGGATGTCACAACCGGAGCGACTCGCCGACATCCCTGCCTCGTTGGCCACATTGCCGGACTGTACCAAATTGCCTCAAAAAGTCAATGATCTTTCAACGCATGGCGCGTTCCGCACCGCCTCGCCATCCTTCCGCCCATGTCTCGCCGTCGAAACGAAGCATTGTTACGTTCGCTCGGTGCACGCCTGCAACAGGTGCGCCTCCAGAGAGGTTGGACTCAAGAAGCGTTGGCAGCGGCGATCGGAGTTCAGGCGGCGTCGCTAAGTCGTATTGAAAGCGGTAGAATCGGCTACAGCATTACAACGGCAGGCGACATCGCGCAGGTGCTGGGGGTGTCGCTCTCGGCATTGGTGAGTATCGAACCTGACGATTCCTCGTTGGCTCACGAACCACAGGGCGACGAACTGACCGTTCTGACCCGTTCGTTGGATCCACTGCGAAAGGACCTACTCATTCGCGTAGCCCGCGAAATTGCTCGCAAGCCCCTAGAATCCGGCGCTCAGGCGGACTAACCCGCGAACTCCAAGGGCCTGCAGCGGCAGAGGTAGGATTTTGGCGAGGCGACCGCAGCAGACCCCCTCGAACGGCGGGTTGGAGCACCGCAGCAGGAAGCGGCCTACGGTAGAACCATGCTTTCGAAGTGTCGCGGCGGCCGAAGTCCAACGATGCGTGCCTAACCCGATCTTTGGGGGCACCCTGCTGTCGAAGACCCGCCAAAATCAGGGGGCTGGCGCGGCAGACGTCGGGTTTTGGTGGGAGTCGCTTCCCCGAAGCCACCGGTCCACCCACCGCGGCTCAAATGTCCACGCATGCAGAATCAGCATTCCAACTGACAATTCGTGGAAATCCACAAACGCCAACAACCCCAAATGCATGCCGACCATCGCCAACCAGGCCCAGGGCCGTGTTTTCGAATGGCATGCCAACAACGGAAACAGGACTTCCAACCCCAAAGAAAACCAGGTGGCGCCGGTGAGCACGAAGCTCGGCAATGCCAAGGCCAGATCGCGAAGGGGCGTGAGCGGGGAAAGGGGGTTTTCAAGGACATAACGGAGAGCGTTGCCGTCGATCCAGCTGGGGCTGGTCAACTTGGTCATGCCGCTGTACCCGTAGGCTGCGGACATGACGACCCAATTGGCGGCGAACAAAGGTCTAGGGAGAAACCACCGTTTTGAACGTTCGGGGGAGATCCAGGCATCGAAAGATCCGGCCGGCGCCCGAGGAACGGCGGCGTGCATCAACAGCAACCATCCGATGTGCGGCAAGCTGGGGTTGAGGATCAATGGGTTTCGACCCAGGAAACACGCGAGCACGTACCAGATGAACAGAGCCGCCCAGCGATCCCACAGACCCACCGCGAGCAATACCGAAGCAGCCGTTGCAGCGACACAAAGGCTGGAGACCAGGGTCGGCGAGTCGTTCAACGCGAGAAGGTTCGGAAATGCGCGGAGAATCGGACTTGCGGCCCCATTGGCGATCACTCCCTCTCTCGAAAACAACTCCGGCGCCCAAGGGGTGAGCATCACGAAGTGAATCGCGAGGTAGATCCCCAGTACAAATCGAATGGCGCTGTAGGCCTTTGGAGTCCAACCGGACGCGCTAGGAGGGATCACCGACATGCGATCTCCAGGGTCAACGGCACTTCCGGCGTAGGATGGCCGGGGCGAGGCTCGACGCGGATCCGCAGCGGACCGGTCGCCGCCGAGGTGTCCACGCCCAACTCCTGCAACACGCTCCCGTCGCCGCAAAACGCGCCTTGGGACACCGCTTCAAACAAAGGTTGCGTCGCTGGGTTGGCCAACAATACCGGACCACCCGCCAATGCCGCACCATACACATTTCGCCGGTTGTAAGGGCCCTTCAGTCGTGAGTACAGCTCTGCGTCCAACGGAACTTCCTTGGCACCCGCCTCCTCCTCCCAACTAAGCACATAGTTCGCCGAAAATCCTTCCAGTTGATCGCGGGAGGTGAACACCTTCGGTGCCGGGGATGCGGCCGTCGCGAACCCCAACCCAAAAAGGATGGAACTTCCACTGATATCCCCCACCATCTGCAGGGTCCCAACAGCCACCAACCCGGTAGCGATCACCTTGTAATGCAAGGAAGAACGCGGACGTTGGGGAGAGTCAAGGTCCACGCCAATGAGCATCGTTGCCAGCCGATTTTCATCCTCAATCCCGCATTCAAACTCATTTTCGGTGGGATTGTACAGTGTTCCAAACAGGGCGTCCCACAGCGGGAGATCGGCGTAGTTGCAGCGGCGGTTGGGTTCGTGGTGGGCGCAGTGAGATTCCGGCCGTTGGATGATCCATCCCACCCAACGCGGAGTTTTCACATTCCAGTGGTAGAAAAATTCGGCAACTGCGTTTACTAAAACGGTCCACTTCGCGACCTCTGGATCGAGCCCGCAGATCACGTATAGGATGAACCCACCAAACAGCATGTTGGTGGCGGCTTCCAACGGATGTTTGTAAAAGCTGGTCTGCACCTCCAGGCGTTGGGCGCTGTGATGCACTTGGTGAAGGGTGCGCCACAACCAAGGGACCTCATGGCGAGCGCGATGCCACCAATAGTAAATAAAGGTAGCAACGATATAACCGAGCGCAGCGCCGCCGACGGTGCCGAGCCCATCCGCGGACCACGGACGGATGGATTCCAACCACGGCTGCAACCAAAAACCGCCGCCAACCACCACCACCGCGTGGCAGGCGTTCAGCAGGGTGGATCGGATCCGCCAGCCGCGGACTTCGGGCAATTTACGGCCCGGGAACAGGCGTTCCACGATCGCCATGGCGACGGCGGCGCATAGAATGAGCAGGGGGATCAGCATACAACCTCAACGACGGTCTACGTTCGGGCGATGGGAATATTCCACAGTCGGTGGGAATACCCCAAAATCCGGCGGTTCTGGACGAGGGGTGGGGCGGATAGCTGTTCCTCACGGGCGCCTCCGAAGTTCCGACCCGCACTCCTCACCAGCCACCTGTTCCTCACGGGGCGCCCAACATCCCCCGCACACCGCGGTGTACAGTGCCGCAACGGAGGTTGCATGTGGATTTGGATGTGGCTCGCCAGCGCGGATGCATCGCCCCAAAGCGCGCCAGGACCCGTCATTCACATCAGCATCGACGATGCTCCGTGGCAAACCCGGCGACCCAGCGCCCCCGTGGATCTGCCCCCCGAAGTCGTTGCCGCTTACAATCGGTCGATCGTTCATAACCTCGAGCAGCACAGTGTTCCTGCCTCGGTTTTCTTCAACTGCTCCCGCATGCAGCCCGGTGACGACTCCATCGCAATCTGGTCGGCGTACACCATCGGCAACCACACCGCGCACCACAAAGGGCTGAATAAGACGCCTCCAACGGACTGGTTGGCAGATGCGACCAGCTGCCACCAAACGCTGGCCGCCGCCCTGCCGACGCCGCCGACCGCTTTTCGGTATCCCCACCTCCAAACGGGGCCCACCGTGGAAATCCGCGATGAAATAGCACAAGGACTCAAGGAACTGGGCTACTACCACGCCCCAGTGACCGTCGCGAACTCAGAATGGGTTTACGCCTTCGCCTACCGAAAAGCCAAAGCCGACGGGGACGCCGCTCAGCAGGAAAAGGTGGTTGCGGCCTACAGAAAACACATGCTGGACGCCTTGGCGGCCGCGCAAGCGCGCGCGCTCGTAGTCACCGGACACGATGTGCCGCAGATCGTGCTCGTCCACGTCAACGAGCTTTCCGCCGACCATTTGGGCGATGTCCTTTCCGACTACGAAAAGCTCGGCGCGAAATTCGTCAGCTTAGAAGAAGCGATGCGCGATCCGGTCTATGCCCTGCCCGACGTCTACGCCGGCAAAGGAGGAATGTCCTGGTTGTATCGCGTGGATCCCCCCACGGATTCCTACTGGTTTGGGGAAGAAGAGGAACGGATCCTGGCCCAATTTCCGATGGAATGAGGTACACTAAGTAGTAAACTCTTTTACCAGTTGGCCGCCATGTCCAGCGATCCTCGCCTCGGAAACCGGACGATCCTCACCTCGGCGGTTCTTTACGCGGTGGCATTCCTGCTCACCACGATCCTCCATGAATCGGCACACTTCGTCGTGGCGGGCGCTTTGGGGCGGCACCCCATCCTGTTCCACAGTTCGGTCGCATCGGACGAAATTGGCACCTCCGCTACCGTGCTCACCAAACTGGCCGGTCCCCTGTTTTCGGCGGTCCAAGGCGTCATCTTACTCGCAGTCGAACGCCGCATTCGGCACTTTCCTCCCCATTTTCGGCTGTTGATCGCCTGGCTGGCCTTCCACGGTTGGATGAACGCGACCGGCTATCTGTTCAGCGCCGCATTTGCCCCCGTCGGCGACATAGGTTCGATCCTACGACTTCTCGAACTTCCCTGGTGGGTTTCTTTGGCTGTCTCTGGGATCGGATTTTGGACGATTCGCGCATCCGTCGGCCTATTGTACCCTTCGTTCGCAGCGCTTCTGCCGGTGGAAACGCGAAACGACACCGCTACGCGAAACCGCGCGTTGATCCGCCTCGCCGTGCTGGCCTGGCCGATCGGCGTAGTGTTGGTTCTGCCATCCTCCTGGCCGTTCCCTGCATGGATCTCAGCTTTCTACGTCGTTATCGCAGGAATCGGAGCGGTATGGTTCACCGAGTTCTCCAAACGGGGAGCCGCGGTTCCGCCTTGCGAGCCCGTTCCCGACACCTTGCCGTGGTGGCCGGCGGTCGCACTCGGTCTACTCACCGCGTTGAACCTCACCATTCTCCGCCACGGGGTACCGTTTCCCTGGTGATGGTAAAGCGGTTTACGATGTGCTCGGCGGCGCCCAAGCGTCTTCGGACGGCTTCAATGGCCTAGCGGAAGTCTCCAAAGCTCCATTCAATGCCTCCGACCTCCTGATCGAGGCCGCAATGTCTCCCAAGCCGCCGATGCTGTTGAAGGCATGAAGCTGAGAGCGAAGGTTCGACCGTCCAAACCACCGAGCGGTGTTCTCCACAACGGACAATCTGTTGCGTACCGACTCGATCCCCTCCAACAACTCGGCATCCGTCTGGGCTTTCAAAATATCCCCTCCAAACCCCGACCATCCCTGCAATTCCAGTTCCATCGTCGCAAACGCCAACCGTTGTTCGAACGGCTTTTTCGCCATCCCCTCCACCCATTGGTGATGCACCTCGGCGACGGATTTCTCCAACCCTCGACGAAGTTGCACCCGCTTCCGAGCGCCCCAAAATGCGCCAATACCGCCGATCAACGCCACTACGAACACGATGAGCAACATGGCGATCCCTCAGAACTCGAGAGGCCAACCTCGTTCACGTAACACGGCGATGGCTCGGTCGAATTCGTCGCCGCCTTGTTGAAGCGCGCCCGGCATCAAGATGAAACGCTGTTGCGGCCGTCCGTCCCTCACAAATTGAACCGCGAACCGGTTGCGAGTGAGCGCGGAAACGCCACGCGTACCCACAATTTTTGTCGTTTCGGAGCGGAGAATTTCGGGCGTCATCGAAAAATTCCGATTCCGAACCAACCAGAACACCAACCAGGCGGAGAATATCCAACAGTAGAACGGCATGATCCGGCCGCCCTCGCTCCAACTGTTCCAGCCGAGCCAGACCAGCAAGGCCACCACGAGCCCGTAGACCACCATCGTCCGCGATTTGGAGTTTCCTTGTAGGGATTGCGCAGCTGCGCCCCGAAGGCCGTGACGTTCGATGACCAAGCGGTCCTCGTACACCAAGCATTCGCCAGATTTGGTGCGGAATTTTAGGGGTTCGACTGCCACCGGATCGTCCGCCATCGCCACCCTCCTGCGAGACCGCCATACCCCCTTCTATCACCCACGCCAACGTCACAAATCCGACCCCACCCTTTCGAATATAGTAAAGTGGGTTGTCGAGGTGGGCGCCACCCTAAACCCCCTTCACCTTGCTCCAACTCGGCGCTTCCGCCTTTCGAACGCCGATCCACACCATATGCCGGTGTCCCCCTTTCTTTCCGCCGGCTCGCACTTCGATCGGCTCCACTTCAAACCCCGCGCGTTCAAACCTTCGGGTAAACGCCGCATCCGGATGCGCGGACCACACCCCAAGCACTCCCGAAGGCCGCAACGCCGCAAACGCAGAATCCAGCCCCGACGCCGAATACAGCCAACCGTTGGAGGCGCGGGTAAGCCCCTCAGGGCCATTGTCCACATCGAGCAGGATCGCGTCCCAAGGCTCGGGTGGCCTTCGAATCATCTCCGCCACATCGCCCTGGAACACGGAGGCGCGCGGATCCGCCAAAGGGTGCCCCGCGGCCTCCCCACAAATCGTGCGGTTCCAACGGGCCACCGCGGGCAACAGCTCGGCCACCACCACCTTGCCCTCGGCCCCCACTCTTTTAAGCGCTGCCATCGCGGTGAACCCCATGCCGAGGCCACCGACCAGAATCCTAGCTTCTTCAAAACTTTTCAAGCGATCGCACGCCAGGTCTGCCAAGGCGTCCTCGGAGCCGTGAACGCGGGTGCTCATCAATTCGCGGCCATCGACGCGGATGACGTACTCTTTTCCCCACCGCCAGAGGTCCATCACCCCGTCGGTACCGGGAACAGGGGATTGGTCGAGGTGTACCCAGGGCTTCATCGGGCCTTCCGTTCCCGTTGTCGGGAACAGGACTTAGTCCGCTTTGGGGTCGGAGGCTCCCACTGACGCGCGAGGTGCTGAGCGGGCCGCGAAGCGGGTCGCCGAGAATCGGCGACCGAGGCCGAAGGGCCGAGCCCAGAAAGCACCGACGGCATCGCCGGCGCGCCCAGTCAAACAGATAGTAAGTGAGGTTTACTAGTTGATCGAACTTCGGGTAGACTCCGCCGAGAGGGCGCCATGGATTTTCTGCTGCCGGCCGGATTGGTTGCGGTGATCATCATCGTGATCGCGTGGTTTTACTACTTCAGCACCGACGCCAAAATTCGCCGAAAGCTGAAGCGCGCGCCGGTCGTTCCGATCAAGGATCTGCGCCCTGATTCCGAGGCGAGGATCGTCGGTCGCGTACAATCGGGGCCGTCTTTGCGAGGTCCGCTTTCCGATCGCGCCTGCGTCTACTATCGCGCAACCGTCGAAGAGCACCGAAGCAGCGGTAAAAACAGCCACTGGGTCAAGATCGTCGACGAAATACAGTACTGCGACTTTTCGGTGGAGGATGCCACCGGGCAAGTGTTGATTCGCATGGTCAACCCCAAGGTTGCGCTGATCAAGGACTCGCACAGCCGCTCCGGAATGTTCGACGATGCCTCGCAGGTGGAGGAGGCTTTCTTACAACGGCATAGTTCCGGCAGCGTCGGATTGTTGGGGATGAACCGCTCGCTTCGGTACATCGAGGGAGCATTGGAAATCGGAGAGACGGTCACCGTGTTCGGGAAGGTGGTCGATCTCTCCGGCGGAGTGATGATCTTAGAAGAGCTCCCAGAAGGGACCTTGTACCTAAGCGACGACCCGAACACGCTCATCTAGCGCGCCGGAGAAGGCCAACCGCCCGCACTCACAAACCGGTGGTAATGGAACTTCCAAGCTTCAATCATTGCATCGAACGGAATCGAGGCGTGGCTACCGTGGTCCTCGACGTACTCCATGAAATGGCCGCCGGTGGCGTCATATTCCTGAAAGATGGCGTCGTGTTCGCCATCGAATTCGAGCGGCGCAACGCCAAGAACACGGCAGAGTTCGGCATTGAACGCGGGCGTCGCCGCGATCCACCGACCATCGAGGAATAACTCCGCGTACCCATGATACACAAGGAGGTCCGTGCCTAATTTCTCCTCAAGCTTGCCGGTGCCGATGTGATTGCGGACATTTGCAAAATGGAGCCGACTGGGGATCCCCAACGATCGCGCCGCGGCGGCCAAAACCAAGGCTTTATCGATGCAATGCCCCTCGTGGGAAGGGCGAGCGAGCACACCGCTGGCGGTGAAATCCTCCGGCTGAAAGCTCACATTCCACGGATTGTAGCGAAAGCCATCGCGCACCGCATAGAACAGGGCGATCGCCGCCTCTTTGGGCTCCTTTCCGGCGCCGTGCTGCCGAGCGAACGCGACCACTCCCGGGTGATCGGAATCCACAAAGCGGTTGGGGGCGAGAGTGGCAGGATCAAGAGATAAGCTCATGTTTTCGCGAGTCCTGCGAATGGCGCGGGTGCGGTGCGCGAGCGAGCGCCCATGGCAAGGAAACTGCGATCGCTCATGTGCCGATTCTAACCGCTTCCCCAGCGGATCGGAAAATAGTAAAGCTATTGACCATTTGGTCTGTTCCGTACAATGGGCCTTCCGGAGGCCGCATGCGTCGTTTTGTCACTCCAGAGTGGACTCGTTCGATTTCGCCCCTTGCCCGGTGGTTTCTCTGCGTGAGCCTGGCAGGATGCGGCGCTCCCTCGAACGAAGAGACGGGCGATACGGAAGAGACCGCGGAAACCGCAGAGACCGAAGAAACCGAGGAAACGGCCGACACCCAGGACACCGGAGACACGGAAGAGACCAACGAAACCGCCGATACCGATACCGATGTGGAGGTCATGCAGTTCACTGTTGGCGGTTCGCTGAGTGGGCTCACTTCCGGCAGCGTCGTCCTCCAAAACAACGGAGGCGATGACCTCACTTTGAGCGAAGATACTTGGTTTAACTTCGAGACCCCGATCGACGACGGCGCGAGCTACGAGGTCACCGTGTCCTACGCGCCCCCAGGGCAAGCGTGCGACGTCGCCAACGCCACCGGCACGATCGACTCCGCGAACGTCGACAGCGTCACAGTCACTTGTACCGCTACAAAGCTGATTTATACCACGACAGGCTATTCCGGGGCCCTCGGCGGCATCGTCGGCGCCGACACCAAATGCAATAACGACGCCAACAAACCCAACGGCAGCACCTACAAAGCGCTGATCAGCCAAGCGGGCGCGCGTGTCGCGTGCGACAACGCCAACTGTGCCACGGGCACCACCGGCCGCATGGACTGGGTCCTGGCCGCCGACACCCAATATTACCGAGCGGATCTGGTCACCCGCATCGGAACCACCAATGCCAACGCCGTGTTTGAATTTCCATTGGACCACTCCTTTCTGCTCGACTCCCCCAATGAGGCGGTCCGGTATTGGAGCGGGCTCGATGCGGACTGGACACCCGCTGACTACAATTGTTCTGGATGGAGCGATGGAACGCTAAACGGCATTGGTCAACACGCACGGCTCGATGCGAACGACACCCAGGCCATCGCCTACAGTTGGCAAGGTTGTTCCGAGGGAACCGCACTTCTGTGCGTCGAACAATAAATCCATTGACGCCCTAAGGCTCACTGACTACAATACCAATGTCAGTCAGTGAGTCAACGCGTGTCGCTCGATCCCGAAAAACGTCAACGCATTCTGGAAGCCGCGACCGAGCGGTTTGCTCGGTTTGGCTACCGGAAGACATCGATCGACGATGTCGCGACTGCGGCAGGCGTGGGCAAGGGTACCGTGTACCTGATGGCAAAAAATAAGGAGGACCTGTTTTATCAGGTGGTGCACCGCGAGATCCGCCTATGGGTAGCCGAGATGTCGCAGCACATGGACCCCCGCCTCCCCGCAGATCAATTGCTGGTACTGTGCCACATGCTAAGCCTCCAATACGCGCAGAGCCGACCCTTGGTACAGGAACTCCTGCTCGGAAACTTCGAGGAAACGCTCCCTTTGTGGACGGAGCAGCTGGAAGACCTGCGGGCGATCGCGCGACAGAGGAACATCGAAATCCTCGAAGTTGGCGTTCGGCAAGGAGTGTTCCGATCGGACCTTCAGGTGGAGGTGGTCTCCCGCATCCTGCAGGACATCCACGTGGCCGCACTGTTGATTGCCCACCGCACGAAACGTCCGTTGGAGCAGCAGATGCTTGAAGCACAGGTGGGTGTCGAGTTGTTGTTGAATGGGTTGAAATCCCGTTGAGTTTTTTTGTGCGTTGTTACTGACCAGGAAACCATTTTAGTCAAATAGACAGTTGGGGGGCAGATGTTGCAATCGATTCCGATGTGGTTCGAACAGAAGCTCGACTTAGCCGTGCGCCGGCAGATCATGGGCCAACGCGATTCCGCCGGTTTCGCGATGAGTTCCTATGCAGATGCCGAAGCCAATGGCGAAAATGTGGTGTTCGAACGCGCTCTCAAGCGCGCCACCGATCCCAAGCTCGCGCAGATGATCCGCAAGCACCAAGAGGACGAGATCCGGCACGCGGACATGATCGAAAAGCGGCGGGAAGCCCTGGGATTGAAGCGGTACCGCATTCCAGCGCACCTGCAGATGATCGACATCCTTTCGGTCGAGGCGGGCGGCATTTTGGAACGACCGATGGATTCGGACGCGGACGTCGGCGATGTGTATGCGCTGCTGTACGTGATCGAAGAGCGCGCCGTTCAGAATTTTGGGAGGTTGATTCAAGTATACGAAGATCTGGGCGACATGCAGACCGCCGCGATGTTCCGCAGTATCTCCGAGGACGAAGGCCGGCATTTGCAATACTGCAAGGCGGTCGGCAAACGGTATGCCGGGTCGGAAGAGGCTTTCTTCAAGGAAGTGAGCCGGATCCGGGAGATCGAAGCCCGGGTGTTCGCGCGAGTGAGCCGCGGATTTCTGATCCACCTATTGGAAACTGGAATGTTGAAGCTCCCTTCGCTGTGGAACGGCCTGTTGCGCGGCATGATCGCGGTCGCCAACGCCGCCAGCCTGCCCGCGCCAACCTTCGTTCTCGCGTAGCCGCCAAAGAAGGGCGGCGGCCGCCATGTCGGCCGAGCCCCGTCGCCGTCAACCCTTTCACTGCGGTCGACCGCAGTGATTTTGAACGGTTCCTCGACGGGGCGAACGCCAGAGTGAGCGGAGCGGGCGGCGAAGGGGAATGCGCTCCGATGCACCCCTTCGAGGCAAGGGGCCCCGAAGGCGCAGCCTTCAGGGGACCGCCGAGGGGGGCGACGTTCCACGTAGACCGCCGGCGGCCGCGATGTCGGCCGAGCCCCGTCGCCGTCAACCCTTTCACTGCGGTCGACCACTCGGGCCAATACGACGACCACAGGTCAGTTTGCGAAGATGTAAAATGGATCGTCACTTTGGCGCAATGGCCGCCCAAAGCGAATACAGCGGTGAATCACCCCGAGGCACACCACACGATGGACATTCTTACCGCACTGAACCCCGAAACTCCCTATTCAAAGCGCCGTCTGCAGTTGGTGCTTGGAGCCTGGGTGGCCAGCGCGGCATTTGAGCGAAAGGCCAAGGTGACCTTGGACGACGGGCACGTCAATGAGGGCGAATACAGCAAACAATCGTTGTACGCGCTGTTGTATTCAATGTACCGGGAGATCGGCACCGTCAAAACGGAGCACGGAGAACCCTACGAATTCACGTTCAATACGTGGGGCTACGAATGGCCGGCCGGTTGGGGGGACGCTCCGCACGGAACCGATCCGCAACGTTTTGGAAAGAACGCTTACCGCGGCTTGTTCGAATTTAAGGAAGTTCAAGCCTATGCCGCGGCCCGCCAAGGGAAGATCCACCTCGTCGAAATGGGCTGTGGGACCGGCGCTGGCGCCCACCACATCTGCAAGACGGTGTGGCCAGAATGCACCTACGAAGCTTTCGATATGCAGAGTGCGGGGGTGCAGACCTGCAATCGAAAGTTTGTGCCCGAGCTGAACGGCCGATTGGTGGCCACCCATGGCGATGTCACCAAGTTGGAGATCGCCGCCAACAGCGCCGACTTTGTGGTGATCTGCGAGACCCACATCACTGAGATGCGCGGCGAGGTCACCGCACACGACAAGCAATTCTTCGCAAAGGTGCTGAATACGCTCAAACCCGGCGGTTTTCTGGTGTGGGGGAACGCCATCCCCGAGCTCACCTGGCAACCCTGTTTCGACCACCTGAAATCGATCGGGATGACGATGGTGGACGCCCACGATGTCACCAAGGAAGCGGTGGTCGCGCGCGATCTCGATAAGGCGCGAGCGGACGCCTATGTCGAGCAATGCCTCGACACCTTCCACGCGTTCAAAATCCCGGTGCTCGGAAAACGCCGAGCCGCTCAGGCGCGCCAGGCGCTGCTCAACTTCTACCGAAACCCCGGCACCCGCCTGTACAACAACATGGTCGACGGCACGGACACCTACCGGGTGGCGCTGTTTCAAAAGCCGATGGTTGCATAGCCCAGGGCTGGTAACGCTGACCCTACCCGATCATCCCGCCGGACGGCATCCCCGCCGCGAGGAGCGCACAATAGAGTAAGAACGCCACGGCCGACGCAATCAACAACGCAAAGGCCGCCGGCAAGTACTTCCTCCCGACCAGCCCCCATACCGACAGCCCCAACAAGCTGACGTCGGCAGGCAACACCCCTGCCCACAAAACCGCCTCCCGCAGCGTGCGCCACCCGTCTCTTTGCGCCTCGTAAACTCTAAAATGTGGCAACCACGGGTTTCCGTGTGGATCCAAGACCCACGCCGCATTTGCGACGTCGCGCAATGCGTCGGTGTGCGCTTTCAATCCCAATACCAACGCCAAACCTCCAACGACAACTATCGCATTGAGCGCCAACAGGCGGGGCAGAGTCAGCACCGATCGTAGGTTTTGCATCGTCACCCCCGTGCGTTCGTAATCCCGACCGACCCCAACCGGCCGCGGTCCAGTGACATTCTGTGACAAACTGAAGGTCACAGAATGGGCGCCTGCGGCCTATCCAACCTGAACCCCAGGAGCTTCCATGTTGAAAATCGCCATCGGTTCCATCGCCGCGCTGACCTCCATCGCCGGGGCCATCGTCGCCACAGGCGGCTGTTGCAACCTGCAATTCTGCTGTGGGTGGTGTCCTTTCTGCTAGGCGGAGGACTGGGGCACAACGCCGATGGATGAAGCCACCCGCCGACAGCTCTCCCTCTGGATGTCCGCTTTGGCAGAGGGAGATCGAACCGCGTTCGATCCGATGTTCGATGCGCTGTGGCCGTTTTTTCGCGCGCTCGCCCGAAAGTGGATCGGCGATCCCCAAGAAGCGGACGATGCCGCACAGCAGGCCCTGCTGAAAGTGTTCGAGCGCGCTTCGGAATTCGAGGCCGGTTGTGAGGCGCTGCCCTGGCTGGTCGCGGTCGTCGCCAACGAATGCCGCACCCTGCGTCAACGCAAAAAACGCCGTCGCGAGGAGGCGCTGGACGTGGACACAGGTACCACCCCTGAATCGGACTTCGAAGCGGTCCTTGAAGTTCTCGGTCATCTTTCAACCCAAGATCAAATTGCCTTGCGCGCGGCATGGTTCGGAGAGGCCGCCCCTGGCGCTCCAGTCACACTGCGAAAACGTCTGCAGCGCGCCACCTCCCGGTTTCGCGCCTTGTGGAGCTCCCATCATGATCCATCCTGACCTTCGCCAACAGGCGCGCACCGCCTACGAGCATTCCCGGCTTCGCTTGGCGGGCCTCCACGCGTTGCCAGCACTGTTCCCGCTATTGGTGATCTGGCTTTCACCGCATCGAACCACCGCCCAGCTCTTCGGTGCGGTGGCGCTGTTCGCCGTTGCCGTCGGCTTGGTCTGGAGAGGCGGCGCAGCAGCGCGCGCGGTGCGCCCGGCATTGTCCGCGGGTTTGCTCCCTTTGTTGTTGCCGCTGATCGTATTTCAGAGCTTTTGCGGCTCCGGAAACTGCACCACCAATTGCATCGCGGCGTGCACCCTCGCGGGGGCGGGGGCGGGAGCCTGGATCGGCCTCCAAAGCGCCCATCAGCGGCAACGCCTGGAGTTCGGGATCACCGGAGGGATCTTGGTGGTCTGGACCGGCGCGCTCGGATGCTCGGCGCTGGGCGCTGTGGAACTCTTCGCCATGGCGCTCGCGTTTGCAGCGGTCGCCGCCCCCTTGGCCATCGCAGGCCCGGCCGTTCGGCGAACGTAGATCGTCAAGCACATTGACTATCGCGCGAGGGGCTGGAGGTGCCGCGAAGCGGGTCGCGAAGCGACCGAGGCCGAAGGGCCGAGCACCGAAAGGACCGACGGCGAAGCCGGCGCGCCCAAACGCCGCTTACGAACTCAAGCGTGCCAATTCGCGGGCGACCAATTTGGCGATCGAACCCATCCCGTCGAAACCGTGCTGGGCTTCCACATCGCCGTTGTAGTTGGTGTTTGCGTTTATATCGTAGGTGTAGCGCCGACCTTCGCTATCTTCGAGGAACTCGATCCCTGCGACGTCGATCTGGTAGCGCTTCATCAACGCCACATACTGCTGGACCAAAGGGTCGTCGGCGCGAATGTCGTCCCGCCAACCAAACTTTCCGCTGCCAGACTCTCCCACAGGGCAGAAGGCGTCGCCGATGGTGGCCACATTGCAGGAATCGGCAGGGCAAAGCTCAAATCCTCCAGCGGTGGAGGACCGAATCGCATACTGGAGCTGATCCCCGACGATTTCGACGCGGGTGATAAACCCACCGGCGGGCTCCACATACTGCTGAACCAATGTGATCCCGTCAAAAGGGGCTTCGAATTCCGCGCCATCGACATAGGCGTCAAACTCTTCATAGTTGCGGAACAGACGGACGCCGAGGCCCTTGCCACCCATGTTGTGTTTGGTGATGAACGGCGGTTGCACTTTGCGAGCTGCCGCATGCAACGCTTTTCGGCCTGCTACCGCCATAGTGTGCGGAGTACCAATCCCGGCAGCGCGAAGGGCCGCATCCTGGTAAACCTTGCTGACTTCGAGCTGAAACGCCTTCGAACCATTGATCACGCGGCGGCCGTGCGCTTCCAAATGGTACAGGTACTCCCGCAGGTAGTGCACGCCGTCGCCGTGATCGCGGGTGTGCGCGGATGGGCTCATACGGTTGATAAACACTCCTTCGGGAGGGGGTTCCGCGAGATCGATCGCACCGCCGTCCACAAACACTTCCTGAAACGGGAGCCCCTCGCGCTCAAGCGCCCGCCGCAACGGCGGCAACCATGCTTCATTCTCGTACAAGACGTAGACTTTCATGGGCACTCCGGATCGGGGAATCGGTCGGCTTAACCGGGATGCGGACTCGGATCCAAGTGCTCGTCGCGGCGGTTTGACTGTCGTAACGGCGGCGATCGGGTATAAACGAAGTTCATGACGGGAGTGTGAAATGCGCATGCTGAGCTTGCTCGTGGTGGTTTTCCTAGGGTGCACGCCTAAAGATCCCGATGGAGAGGCCCCTTTGGTGGCGCAGTTCGGCGATCCCGCCAGCTTCGAACTCACGGTGATCGGCGACGCCGACGCTCTGCTCGATGCACCCCAAGATCTAGATTTCAACCCCGAGCGCCCTGGTGAGCTCTGGGTGGTCAACCGCGCCAACGATGATGTGGTGATCTTCTTTGATGCCGGAACGGACGATCAAACGAGCGAACAACGAAAGGACGTGTACGGTAACCACTTCATGGAGGAAGTCAGCGGGATCGCGTTTGGCGCCGAAGGAACCTTCGCCACCTCCCAAGACACCCGCAACACGTACGACGATATGTACCAATACAACGACTTTATGGGGCCCGCATTGTGGCCGTCAGACCTTGATATATTCGCAACAGCCAACCAGAACAACCAACTGCTCGGTAGCCACCTGGACATGCTCCACGAGAGCCCGTGGTCTATGGGGATCGCGCACGAGGTCGACAACGTCTATTGGGTCTTCGAC
>SYKL01000361.1 GCA_005797785.1 Pseudomonadota bacterium
GAGGTGTCGGCCAAATCGAAGTCAGTTCGCCCGATCCCGGAAACGCCCGCGCGATCTTCTTTCTGCACATTTGAAGGTGAACCATGTCCATCCTCCGCTATTCCCAAATCATCTTGCCCGAATCGGGCTGGGTCCATCCCGGCTTCGTGGGACAGTGGTACCGGATCGTTCCCTACGAATCGGACGATACGCCCGATCATACCCAGCGCTTTTGGGTGTACTGGCGTGGGGAACTGGAGAGCCTCGGTTCCGGCGAAGTGATCCTGCAAATGAGCTTTGGCGAGCTTCCTTGGGAAAACACCCACCGGTTGGAGATCAACCACATCGACGAGGAAGGTCCCGTCGAATTGACCCGATCCGATCTGGAAGAGGTGAGTGCCATCGCCCCGATCATCCGAATTGCCCTCGATGTTCGCGGCGATCCGGAGCCGCGCATTCGAGGGTTCGCCCGCCTGTGCAGCGACGCTCCGTTTCGCTTGGTTCCGGTGAGCCTATGAAAATCGCCGTCAAACTCGCGTTTGATGAACGCGCAGCCCTTCGTCTGCTGAACTGGTTGGCGCAGGAAAACGCCATCTTGTTGAGGGCGCAGCCGGAACTTCCGTTGTTGTACGATTCCGGCGTGGTCTACAAAAAGGAATCCAGCGAAACGTGGTGCGATTTCTTGAATTTGCTCACCCAAGGCCACGAAGACTGCGACGGCTTGGCTGCCGCGCGCGCCGGCGAACTCCAAGCCCGAGGATGGCGAGCCTTAAAACCCGGCGATGAAGGCTATGAACTCGCCCGAAGGCTCCGACCGAAAGAACTCCACGCCGAAGTGATGCTCACCACCCGTTCGCGACCGGACGATCCTGGGCTTTATCACTGCATCGTTCGCTACCGCATCGGCGACCAACGTTTTCGGGACGATCCCAGCGCCCGCCTTGGCATGAACGGCGGCCGCATCGACCCCACCATTCAACGACGCTGGGCGGACCCGAAAGGTCTATCGAGCGGGAGGATCCGTCCATGAGGCTGTTTCCAGCGACCGCACTGCACTCGGTTCAAGGCTTTGCCGGACCGCGCCGAAAGCGAGCCTTGGCGCGTGAACGCAAGTTGCGACGTGCGTTAAAAGAGAAACGACGCCTGGAACGGCTCCGTCAGGAAAATGCTCGGCTCCGGAACGAGCTTCGAACGCCGCTTGAACCGGAACCCGAATTTCCCGAAGTGGACGATCTCCAACCGGAAGCCCTCGGACGAGCGCTGCCTTGGGCGGATCCGTCCTGGGGACCGTCGGTTCCATTGGGGCAACACCTGCGGGTGCAAGCCCAAAAAGGGCATCGCGCGGCGGTGATCGGCCTGAAGCCCGGGCTGGACCTCGTCGCCGAACTGCCGGAAACGATGACGAACCCTGCGTTGGGCATCGTTCCGCTGTTGGCGCCGATGATGATCACCGCGGCCAAGAAAGTGCTCACGGGTCCGCACGGAAAACCCGCGCCCGTGGCCCCTGCAGCCCCTCCCGCGTTGCCGGGGCCCTCGGTGCCGGCCGCGGCTGTGGTGGGCTGGGCCGAGCCCGTGGAGGTCGGCTGCGCGCATTGTGGCGGGCGGTGTGGGCGATGAGTTCGTGGGCCGACATTCGGGCGGCGTGGTCGTCGCGGTGGCAAGGACTCCAGCGGGAGGCGCTTCGCCGCTATGAAAGTAGCATTCGTTCGAACCCAAAGACGTTTTCGGGTCGGGTGCAAGCATTTGTCGACCAACTGCAGGCAACGCGAGTTCGATTGAACGGGGTGAAAGCGCGGTTGGGACATGCTGATCTGGTTTTCCAACGCCGATACGTTGACTTGGAGAAGCGGTACCACGAATTGGCGGCAGGATTTTATGCGGATTCGCAGCCGGTTCCAGGAACGGGGGTAGCGCCAGCGGTGGTCGGGTTGATCGTCGCTGGTGTGTTGGTCGGGATCGCAGGGATCGCATGGGCGGTGGCCGCTTATGAATATGCGGTGAACCTGCGCGAACAGACGGAGCTCGCGGATCGGGAGTTGGCCGCGCGGATCGATGCGAGCCAAACCGGGCGAGCCCTACAACCGTCGACTTTGCCTGTGCAACCGGACCCGATCGATGAAACCAAACGGATGGGGATGTGGTTGTTCGGCGGGTTGGCGGTGATCGCCGGGGCGTTGACAATTCCGGTTCTGCTGCAAAAGAGGTGAGCGGTGGCGGATAAAACCAAGCGGTTCCGGCTGAAGTTTGAGAACGCAACGGAGGATGTGCCGAGGATCATCCGGGCGTATGGAAAGGCATGCGCGGGGGAGTTCGCGTTGGTGTTGCGGCCTGCGGAGAAGCGCGGGTTGCTGGTGTTGACCACACGGGAGCAGACGCGGGTGTGGGCTTCGGAAGGGGTGGATGCGCCAAGTGCGCCGACGAAGGTGGTGTCGGCAAAGGAAGGACTTACGTTGGTGAAAAAGGCACAGGTTCCTGGGAAAGAGACGCCGGTGACGTTGCGGGGGCAATGGTCCGGATGGTTGGTGTGCGACGGTGGGGTTCCGAGGGTGGAGTTGCAGCGGAAGTTGGCGTCGTATGGGTGGTTACGAGTGACGTCGGGGGATGGAAAGTGGATTTGGAAGGTGGAACGGCTGGAAAAGTGGTTTTCGAAGCCTGGGAAGGATGAGGGGGCTGCGAAGACGCTGGTGGAGGCGGTTCAGGCGGGGTTGGGGCGGATGATGGGGTTGTTGGGAGAGGTTTGTGCGGTGAAGGATTCGACGAGGAGGCCGGTGGTTGAAAATGGAGTTGTTGAGCCGGTGAAGAAGGAGCGGGTGGTTCGGAAGGTCGGGCCGACGGTGATCGCGAAGACGGTACCAGAGGCAAAGGTTTCGGTGGCGGACAGGGATCGGGCGTTGGTGGAGGCGTTTCGGGCGGCGATTGTGACAGCGTAATGCCCGCCCGTGTGCTTCCGGATCGCTGAGACCGTTGGACTGCACCTCTCCCGCTCAAAGCTTGTCGACCGAATCACGTTCGGAAAAAGAAATTCCAAAAAGCCCTCATGATAGGCCATAGAAGAGGCTGAATCATGCAGCCGTCTCGGCCCCCGACCGGAGAAGACCCACCTCCGCACATCTTTTACCGTCCCATAGCCAATTCTTTCGAATTCCTTCAAGCTCTTCTTAGCGACGCCACAGCGGTGTCCCCGTAGAGGAGCAGCTTTGCAAGCTAATTCTGCGCCATCCCAAAGTGTATCCGTTCATTGGCTGGCGCTGGTCCTGGCGCCCGCCTGTGCGGCCGAGCGAATGGACAACCCTCCGGGTGACGCGGCTTCGGAGCGATCTCACGAGTGCGTGTTCGGTTCGGATCTGACCTTATCGGATCCCACCTGTCCGGCGTCCGAAGGCCCTCCAACGGTCAGTTTGATCGGAACGGGCGCAGCCACGGTTCCGGTCGTCGGGCAACTTTCGGACGACAACGGCGATGGAGCGATCGACGCCCTCGATCGGGCCGATGTCGCAGTGATCGAATGGGGCGGGGGTTCGATGTGGACCAACGCGCCGGCGGATCTGGTGGTGATGGACATCGACGGGACGGAGTGGGTTCGGGCGGGTGGGTTTCGGATGGACGCGACGCCCGCGATCGGCGACGTCAACGGAGACGGGTTCCCCGATGTTGTAGGGATCACCGTGGACAATCGGATCCGCGCGGTCGACCACCTGGGCGCCGTATTGTGGACCAGCGAAGCATTCCCGATGCTCTGGCCGTCGATCACCCTCGCCGATCTCACCGGCGACGGAACCGCGGAAGTCATCGGAGATGTGGGAGTCGTGCACGGCGACGATGGCACCACGATCGCCACTCTCGCTCAAGGGGCCCAATACCCTTGGCGAACCCCGGCAACCGTCGATGTCGATTTCGATGGCACCCAGGAAATTCTGTTGGGGGACAGGCTCTATTCGCACTTGGGAGTGCAGCAGTGGCGACAGGCCGGAAACGCGTTGACCGGCTTCAACGCGGTGGTGCAACTCGACTCGGACGATGCTCCCGAATTTGCGACCGTGCGCGGCTCTGAGCTTCATTTTGTGGAACATACGGGCGAGTTCCTTCGGAAGGTGTCGCTCCCGGACGCCTACGGTGGCCCGCCCTGCGCGGCCGATCTGGACTTCGACGGATTGATGGAGGTGGTGGTTCCCTCGCTCGGACACATTACCGCTTTTCACGGCGACTTAACGATCTTCTGGCAACGCGCCACAAACGACCCTTCTGGCTCCGCGGGCTGCTCGATCGCCGACCTGGACGCGGACGGCTCGGCCGAGATCTTGTACGCCGATGAAACGGATTTCTACGTCCTGAACGGAGCGACCGGCGCGACTCGGTTCGTGGATCCAGCGCACACGTCGATCACCCAATTCGAATACCCCGTGGTGGTCGACGTCGACGGGGATCACCAGCTCGAAGTTCTCGTTTCCCGCACCGAGGGCGGAGTGGCCGTTTACCGCGCTCCGCAGTGGCGGGCAGCCGCGGGATCCAGTTGGTCAACCCAAGACTTTCGCGAGTTGAACGTGTCGGACGACGGACAGGTGGTGGCGTTTCCGGAGCCCAGCTGGGTCGCCGGGATCGGGCAAGCTGAGCGGGTAACCACGGTGAGCGATCCACCTCCTTCGGTGGATTTTCAAGTCGAATGGCAGTCCACTTGCCAGCACAAATGCGTGGCGCGGAAACGGTTTGAATTGCAATTCCGAATCGCCAACACGGGCAGCTCGGCGGGTACCGCCACCGTGGAATTCCGCGGCACGGCGAACGATGGATCCGTAACCGTGTTTCGGCAGGAAACCTTGAACATCGACGCGAACGCAACCAGCGAAGATTTCGCGTGGAGCATCCCATCTGCTGAACTGAAGAAGCACCGCGATTTTGAGCTCGCAGTGCGTTCGGCGGGAGCTGCGGAGTGCGACGAATCCAACAATGCCGTTTCCGTCCGATTGCCATGCTTAGAACAACGTCGTCGAGGAGGTGCCAGGTGGTGAAGTGGGTCCAGTGTTTGGTTTGCATTCCCGTTGCGCTCGGATGGGGTTGCGGCCCCGGGGAAATGAGCGAAGACGACGCTTGCGATCTCATCGCCAAAATCAAACTTCCAAAGCTCAACGGCCACGAACAGGAGGGTTTCCCACGGGGGTGTTCCAATGTCACCGTCAGCCGTGGGATATCCGGCGACATCGATTCGTATTCCCTGCGTGCGCATTTTGACGTGTACGGTCGGGCGTCGGGGACGATGTACTACGACTGCGTTGTGATGGGGTGGGACCAAGCGTATTGCAAGACGCCGCAGCCGGATCGGGCGCGGGAGTTGGTGCCGAAGTCGGCGTCGTGGTGGTAGGGCCGCCGACTAGGACACGAATTGGACGGGAAGTCAAAATCCTCGTGGGTTTTGCGATACTCAAAGCCAGCGCGTTGAAGGCGTTCCTTAGCTTGTCTGGCGTCGCAACGCTCGACATCATCGGACTCCTGTGACACGTTGCAACAATCTCCCAGATCCCGGATGAACGATGACTACGCGTATATTCTCGATGTCCGAGGACGAGGTGCGGCGGCAACTCGAAACACGACTATCAACAGAAAAAGAAACGGAGCGGTTTGCACATGATCTTGCCGCTGAGTTTGGGCTCGATCTTCGAAATACCCACGGCGCGTTGCTACCGCAATATGGGCTCAAACTACTAAAGAAAGAAAGCTGGAGCGACGCTTTCCACGACGAAAACTGGTCAAACAAAGACATCCAGGACATCGACGATGCCCGCCTCTGGACTGTAGCCAGAAACTATGCGTATGCAACTTTCAATGTGGCCTACTATCTCGATGGTCTCAAGTGTCGCTATTGCGACGCCCCGACCACAAAGTTGCCCAAAGTGGACCACATATTTCCGTTCTGGCGTGGGAAGAACAAGTCGCTTCGCGAATTCACCGTGCTCTATCATGTGTGTAATCTCGCGCTTGCATGTGCATCATGTAATAGTAAGAAATCGAATAGGCTTTTGCCAAATGAGCACCTTCCGCCGATAACCCGGTCGGAGCGTGAACAGCAAATCTCTGCCGTTCGAGGCGCACTTCATGCTGGGAAACTCGTTAGGCCAAACGAGGAAGCGTGGCGAAATTCGCTACAAACGTCGCTTAAGCGATCGATGCGAAACCAAGCGGCGCCACCGGACGCGGCGCCCACACCTCAATCCCAACATCCGACAAGCGGGGCCACTAACCAACTAATGGATACCATCCTCACCACAGCGGCATACGCCAAGGCGGGACTTAACTCCGCCGCCACCGCAGCACTCGCCACCGCGCAAGAGCTAAAACTCGACCAACACGCGAAAGCCCAACTCTTGAGCGTCATCCAGTGGTTGGACGACACCAACAACACCCTTCTCTACCGATTTCCGGTGTTCAACCAGGCAATCACCGACAAAAGCAAGCTGATCGTTCGGGAAGGCCAAGCGGTGGTCTTCATCTCGGAAGGCCAGCTCTCCGACGTGTTTGGGCCCGGCACGTACACTTTGGACACACAGAACACCCCGATTTTGACATTCTTCAAGAGCATCGCCTACGGCCTAAACTACCCCTACAAAGGTGATATCTTCTTCGTCTCTACTCGCCAATTCACCGATAACAAATGGGGCACCAGCAACCCCGTCATGATGCGGGATGCGGAATTTGGACCGGTTCGCATTCGCGCATTCGGAAACTACACCTACCGGATCACCGATCCAGCAAGTTTCATCCGTCAGATTGTCGGAACGAACGGCCTGTTCACTACTGATGAAATCAACGGACAGCTGAAGCGTAAGCTCGTAAGCTCGCTTGCGGACTCCATCGGCCAGGCCAAGATCCCGGTTCTTGATCTTGCCGCAAACTACACGAGCCTCGGAGATCAGTTAAGAGACCGGTTGAACCCTCTGTTCAACGAGTCCTACGGCGTGACGCTCACGGACTTCACCATCGAAAACATCAGCCTTCCAGAAGAGGTCGAAAAAGCGCTCGATCAACGCACAAAGATGGGCGTGCTCGGAAATCTTGACGCCTACGCAAAATTGAATGCCGCCACTGCGATCCAAACCGCCGCTAAAAATACCGGTTTGGGCGGCACTGGTGTAGGGCTGGGGGTTGGAATAGGACTCGGCCAGGCGGTCGGGCGGACCATCCCCAGAGATATTGAAAGCGGCGGGCTTGGCCCCCACGCCGACACGCAAAGGCCGCCATCTCCCGCTCCGCCACCGCTTCCAGGTACGGCCAAATACCACTATTCCGGCTCGGCGGGTCAAGAAGAGCTTTCACTAACGGAAATCACGCAACGAATCGCCCTGGCACGCGATGGAAGTCATTTGGTCTGGCAGGCGGGATGGGCGGAGTGGAAGAATTGGAAGGACGTTCCCGAGCTTGCAGGCTCGATACCACCACCGGTTCCTCGCACCGCCAAGCGGTACCACTACTCGGGGCCTGGTGGATCCGGGGAGAAGTCGGTGGGCGAAATAGAGCACTTCATAAGAACACTGCCGGGCGAACACCTCGTATGGACGGCTGGGTGGGATCACTGGAAACCCGCATTTGAGGTGGAGGATTTCCGCCCTGCGTGAGCATTTCGCCGTATCAAGGGTACTAATCCTGCGCTGTTCACCTCCAGCGCTCTTCGACACCCCGGTCGACACTCCACACCACACCGACTACATGCGGCTCCCAAGAATACAACTCCATATACATAGTAGGTAACGAAACTATGTCCGACAACCGCAATTCTCCGGTCAAAGCATGCTCGCAAAACACCATCACAGGCATTCATTCAGCCTATACCATCCTCCCTTGGCCCATCGCAGGCGCCTCAGCCACCCCACCCCACCCCACCGGCGGCAAGCACGCCACCCTAATGTGCCGGGCCGGTCAGCAGTGCCCCACCGAACTACAGTTTTACCGCTCCGCCGAGAGTTTGTTCGCCCGGTGGCGCTATCGCGTCGCCGGCACCGATCGGACGGTGGGCGTCGGTCAGATCGAGCCGATCACCGGCAAGATTTGGTGGACGGAATGGGGATGCGTCGAAGAACAGGCGTGGGACGGTTGGTTTCACCACTTCGACTCGCCCACAGACTGCCAATGCTCGGGAGAGTCCGCCGTGGGCGTGTTCAAGGAAGTCGATGGAGCACCTATGCTCTGGGGCGGATGGATGTCCGGCGATCGCTCGATCGTCTGGGTCCCCGACCCCGCCGATCTCGCGGGCGACCATTGGAATGAGGTTCAATTCCTACTCGTCCTCCGGAATTACCGCCAGCTGTTGCAAACTCCAATCCGGGCATCCACCGAAGAGATCCACGCTGCGGTGGCGCAATGGCGTGCCCAGCGCGGTCTGGAGTCCCCTTGAACACCGGACACCCCATGGCCAACGCAGCCCAGGCGCCCTCCGAAAATCCCCCCGCGCGCAGCCGACGACAAAACAACACCCACCTGGTCTGGACGGACACCTGGTGGTGCGAGGCCAACCCTCAATCGTCCGCTGCGATGAAAGCCCCGATCCAGGAGGATATATTAAGTTGGCAAGCGGGTACCCCGGGCGCTCCGATCGTCATCATCTTCGACGTGTGGTGGGGACCCGCGGGCTCCCACGGCGACAGCCATGGAGGGCTCCGAAGCCGAATCTCCGGCGTGCGAAGCACGGCGACCCCGCGAGCTGGTCAAACCCCGCGTTCGGCGAACGGCGGCACTTCCCCCAAAAGCCCGTATCGTTGGCATCGGTCGCCCGAACTCACAAGCCGTAAGATTACCCGACCCGAAGGGGTGTTTGGACCTCTGGAAATTCTGGTACGTTGGACCAAGATCGCGGGATCCGGCCGCAAACGAGTCCCCACGGTTCCTACCCCTTTCGGCCCCCGGCTCGCGACCCTTTTCGTCAGCCAAGGTCAGGAATGCCAAGCCGAAATGCAGCTCTATACCGCCGAAGGCCAGACTTTCGCCCGTTGGCGCTACGAAATGCAACGCGGGCGGGATGCTTCCGAACAGCGAATCGTCGAACCGTACGCCGGCTCCGGCTGGGTCGACCAAAAGACGGGTCGGATCTGGTGGGCCGAATGGTACTGCCACACCGAACAGACCTGGCAGAACTGGTTCGAGCAGTTCGTTCCCCCGAAGGACTGCACCGCCTATGTCGGATGTTCCGCGCCGCAGGCCTTTCGCGAACACAAGGGCGAAATGATCTTCTGGGGCGGTGGATGGGGTACCGACGCGACATGGCTGTGGACCCCCGATCCGTCGACCATCTCGGATCCGGAACACGTGCGCGAGGTGAACGAGATGCGGGCACGCGTCCACACGCGCTGGAAGGAATCCATCAAGAATCGGCAACTGGTGGTGCTCGGCGCGCTTCACGCATTGGTGCAGGATCCGAACCTTCCCTTCGAGGAATTTGAGCGCGCCGTGCTCGCGACTCTGGCCGACGGACCCAAAGGCCCGGTTCGCGACTGACCGGAGAAACCACCCCGGCGAGCATTTGTTTGCCAGTCCTTTGCCTTACGGGGACATTTCCCTGTAGGAGACCTCGTGGCCAGAGGTTTTCATGATTCGCATTGAGGTATGGTCCGAGCCTCCGCACTTCTCCGAATACCTGTGCTCACAACTCCGATCGGATCTCTTTTTGGCGTCCCCGGTCCATCGGCGGCCAAGCGGCTACGTTCTTCGCGTTCACCCGCGCGTGCCTGCGGACGTACTTCGATGGCTAAAAAAGCGAATGTGGCCATTACGTCCACGGATCCAGCGCGTCAACGATCTCCCCGTCGACGTCCAACTGTGGATGGGGTGCCGCGGGCGGCTCGCACTTCCCTCGATCAAGTTGTTGACCCCGGTGGACGAGTTCGACCAGCGTTTCAAGGAGCTTCTCCTCCAGATGGGATTTCCCGTGGAACACCGCCAGGTCAAGAATCCCTCCGTGAGCATTTATTTCGGTGGAACGCCCCGGGTCTACATCGATCAAGTCCGCTGGCTTGCGGCACAGATCGGCGTGCTGCTTCCGGAGGATCGGTGCTTCGCCAAGCACGATCTTCGGTTCAATGTGCTGTTTCGGCCGGCGGCATCCGCCTACCCATTCTAGGCATGTCGCACCACAGCGCAAAATACAGATGCGCCGATGTTTGCACCTGTGCATGACGGGACTCGATGCGAGGTGGGGCTCGATCAGTTGAAACAATCGTGGGAACCGATTCCCCTCGACCATCCTCCCTTCCGCGACGACATTGTAGGAGTCCAACCCCGCGGGTTCCATGACTCCAGCGATCCTCGTCGACCGCATCGCCACCCACGTCCGCCAGCACCTCCCCGCCGGCGTGACGAACTCCTATTTCAACGCCTTCCTTCGCCGGAACCGAGCGGCCCTCCTCCAGATCGCGAACGACCACCTCACAAAGACCCGATCCGGGTCCTCGTCGACCCACACCGCACCCGACCTCTGGACAGCATCCGAGCGCACCGCCGCCAACCTCCGCGCAATGCAGCTCGCCGCCAACCCACCGAAAAAGCTCTCTGAAACTGAACGCCAGATCCTCGCGGCCTACTCCGGCTGGGGCGGGCTCTCGATCGAAAAGGTCAAACAGCAGTTCCCGAATGACTTTCCGGTCCCAGAACCCCGCGGCCTCATCCACGAGTACTACACGCCCTCGTTGGTCGCGTCGGAGATCGCGCGCGTCATTCGCCCTCTTCTCCCCACGCTTCCTCGCCACAACGGCCGCATTGAAGCGCTCGAACCCTCCGCTGGCATCGGTCGATTCCTAAACGCCACCGCCGACTTTCCCAACACCCACTGGAACGTCGTCGAATGGTCCGAGCTGTCCGCGCGCATGCTCAAAGCGCTTCGGCCCGAACTCGACCTGTTCCAAGGCCCCTTCGAACGCTGGGTTCGCGATCACGGGGCCACGGTCACCGGGCACGTCGGCTTGGTCATCGCCAACCCGCCGTACGGCGCACGTGGCGCTTCGATCACCGAGGATCCCGACCGCAGCTACCGCGAAAAGACCGCCTACGCCTATTTTCTTCGCCGCGCGCCCGATCTGCTAGCACCCAACGGCCTCGGCGTCTTCCTCGTCCCAGCAGGCTTTCTCACCGGACGAAGTACCGCCAACCTTGCCCTCCGCGAGAAAATCCTGCGACGCCACCACCTCGCAGCCGCCTATCGACTGCCTTCAAAGCTGTTTCCGGGTGCGTTGCTCGTCACCGATCTGCTGTTCTTCCGCGCCCGTGGCGGTGAACTCTCTGCCGTCGACGACGCCGATAGATTCATTCACGAAGGCCGCTATTTCGAGCAGTTTCCGTCCCATATCTTGGGCACCGAAACCGGAAAAGACGCCGGCGACGACGACCAAACCAAGAATTCGCGCTGGGGTTACCAAGTCGAAGGCACATTCGAACACCTCCCCGACCTCGTTGAACGCCCCATCTGCGGCTCCTGCGCGATCGTTGCCGCGCCTTCCATTGTCCCCAAACCCAGCCTCGCCCGCAGGCTGGAAACCGCCACCGCCGGGCTATCCGACGCGCTGGCATCCGCCGTTTCCCTCGGATTTCGCATTGACCGCTACCTCGCGATCACCGCCTCCGAAGCCAACGACGAGCCGATCCAACTTTGGTCCGAGCTGGTCGACGCGCTTGCAGGGTGGACCAAAGCCAACGGGAATCCCTGGACCCACGTGGAGCTACGCCAACTTTCCAAAAGCGGCAACTCGGCCGTCGATCGCTTCGTCGCCGCATTCACCAAAACCGGGGCGCTCATTCCGGGCCTCACCCAAAAGCCAACGTTTACGCCACGATACAGTGGCAAGCCGGACGACCTCGTCGAGCTCGCCGAATTCCTATACCGCACCCGCCGATCCCTCCCCGTCGCGGCCCTCGCCGAAGCCCACACGGCCCTCCGAGGCGCCTCCAAAGCCCGCGACGTGTCGCGACGGCTCCCCGAACTCCTCGACGCCCAGTGGTGCCTGGACGACGCCGCATGGACCAAACCCGCGAGCCGTTCCGACAGCCTTCACGTCGTTCCCGCGCGCGACTACCTTACCGGACACCTGTGGCCGAAACACGACCGACTTGCAGCCCTTCTCGCCAGACACGCCCACGAAACGCCCGACACATTGCTGTGGGGCGCCGTTCCGCTCGAACGCCTCCAACAGCAGTTTCGTCGCCTGATCGACGCCCTCCAACCCGCGGTCTTCGATGATCTCACCGGCGTTTCGCCGCGCCAGGGTTGGCTCCCACTCGATCTCGTTGGCCGTTGGATGAGCGAGTCCATCAACCGCCACTACGGAAATCTCACTTTGGAACGCCGAGAAGGGCTCGTTCAACTTCACGGCGAAAACTACGATCGGCTGGAACGCGCGGACGTTTCCGCCGAAACCCGCTGGTGCATTGGTTGGATCAACCACGACAAGACCACCTTCCAACCCAAGAAACGTCAGAACGAGAACATCGACGAAATCCGGATCAAAAAGGCACAGGAGTGGGAACAATCGTTTCGCGCCTGGGTCGCTTCCGACGAAGACCTTCGCACCAAGGTCGAACACGCTTACAACCGCCATTTCAAAGGCTACGTCGCGCCGAGCTTCGACGCCGAACCCCTTCCGATCGCCCGCTGGGCCAAAGACGGCGTTCGCCTTCATCCCCATCAAATCTCCGGTGCACGCCGGATCCTGTCGAACCGCGGCGGCCTGTTGGCGTTCGATGTGGGGGTTGGAAAAACCTACACCGGAGCCGCCGTTCTCGCGCGGGCCCGCCAAGAAGGGTGGTGCCGAAGGCCGGTGATCCTCGTTCCGAACTCCATCGTGTGGAAATGGGAGGCCGATCTTCGCCGCGTTCTTCCCGACTACCGGATCGCGGTGATCGGCTCGAAGAAAAAGCAGCTCGCCCGGGGCCAACGCAAGGGTCTCGACACCAGCGACACCGACACCCCAAAAGAACGCGCCGACAAATGGACAAGGTTTCAAGCCGGTGAAACCGATGTAGTGTTGTTGACGTACACCGCGCTCGCTCGAACCCGGATGAACGAGGCGGCGGTCACCGCCTACGCCGAATCCACCGAGGCGATCCGCCGGGAGGTTCGGTTGCGTCAGCGAAATGCCGCCGATGCAAGGAAGCTCACCGAGCGGCAACAAGCGGTCCTGAACGAAGGGGTCGCGGCGTGGATCGCCGAACAAATGGAGCTGCCGGAAGGGTGGGAGTTCGATCCGGGGATCGCCTGGGACGACATCGGCATCGACCTGTTGATTGTGGATGAAGCCCAGACCCCGTATAGTCTTTCATGCCACCGGGGCTCGGAGCGCCGCCAGAGGTGGGTTCGACCCCGCCACCAGCGGTCCCGCCCGCGCCGTTCCCGCCGCCTTCGCCCCCGCCGCCCTCGTCCCCACCGTCGCCGCCAGTCACCACCACAGGCTCCGGCTCCGGCGCGGCGGCGTTGGTGATGACGGGCAGGACGCCGTGGATCGAGAACGTGTAGTCGGGGTTCAGGCGGATGCAGCCCGTCTCCAGGGGCACCACCGCCTCGATGATGGCGCGCTTCGTCTTGTAGTCCGCCCCGGCGATCCGGCTCCGCAGCGCGGCGATGGTGGTCGCCAGCGTCGCCTGCTGGAGCCGCGCGCGTTCGGCGGCGTCGATGGCCCGCCGGGCGACCGTCTCGCGGCGGGCGAGGGCCGTCCGCTCGTCCTTCAGCGCGTCCAGCTCGCGGTCGTACTCGGCGTCGGTGATCGCGTCGCGCTTCCAGCGGGCCGTGAGTCCCGCGACCTTGCGCTCGTTCCGGGCGAGGTGCTCCTGCACCTCGGCGAGCTCGCGCGCCGCCGTGTCGTCCCCGCCGCTGGCCTGGGGCGTCGCCGCCGCGAGGATGATGCTGTCCGCCCGCATCAGCGCGTCGCGGATCGCCATCCACACGGCGGCGTCCACGAGGTCGGCGCGGTGGTAGGGGCCGCCCTTGCAGACCGGGCAGACGTAGCGGGTGTGCTTGGCCCGCCCGCCGCCGCCCCCGCCGTTGACCCACATGCGATGGTCGCAGGTGCCGCAGCGCGCCAGTGAGCGACAGAGGGCCGGGACGGCGTACTTCTCGCGGATCGGGACGTGCCGACGCGCGGTGAGCGCCGCCTGCGCTGCCTCCCACGTCTGCACGCTCACGAGCGGAGGCACGGGCAGGGTGTAGTCCACGCCCTGGAGCTTCTGGTGCGCCTCGCCCTTGTAGGCGGGGTTCCGCAGGATCTTGCGGACGTAGGTGAAGTTCCAGCCCTTGCCCTTCGGCGGGGCGATGCCCTCGGCGTTGAGCAGCTCGGAGATGCCAACGAGCGGCGTACCCGCCACGCAGAGGTCGTAGATGCGACGGATGACCGGCGCCCACTTCTCGTCGATGCTCCAGCCCTCGCCCTTGCGGTGCCGGAGCCCGGTCGGCGCGGGACCGCTGCCGGGCTGGCCCTTCCGCAGCGCCTTGATGCGGCCGTTCGTCGTCTTGTCGCGGATGTCCCGCCACTCCTCGCCGCCCATCAGGCCCTTGATCGCGAGCGCGACCCGCCGCCCGAAGTCCCCCGCCGAGTGGATGGCCCCCGAGCCGTCCACGACGATGAACTTGTGCTTCTGCATCAGCTTCATGACGTACGCGGTGTCGTCCAGCCCCTCCTCGCGGATGAGGCGGTTGAACTCCGAGACGCGCACCTCGTCGACGGCTCCCGCGCGGATCAGGGGCTCCACGACACGCACCCACTCGGGGCGCTCGGTCAGGGCGACCTCCATCGCGGAGACGTGGGACTCGAACACCGGCTTGGGGAGGACGGGGATGCCCGGCCGGGAGGAGCGCAGCCGCTCCAGCGCGACGAGCTGGCCCTCCAACGTCTGCCGGCGCTCCTGCCCGGCGGTGCTGACGCGGCCGTACTCCACGAAGCGGGGAAGCGCGCCCGACATCACGACTCCTCGTCGGTCGCGAGGAGCGACCGCAGCGTCCCGACCAGGTGCGCCGACTCGGAGGGGGAGGCCGGCGCGAGCTGCATCGCCGGCTTGTAGAGCGGCCGCCGGAGCGACTTGTCGTTCCCGAACACCTCGCGCATCTGGCAGATCGTCGCCTCGGTGCTGCCCGCGCGCAGGAGCACCAGCGTCACCAGCATGTGCCCGTCCTTCGGCTTCGGCGCGGGACCGCGCGCGGGGTTCCACCGCTGCCAGCTTCCGGGCTTCCCGGCGGGAACGAACAGCAGGCCGCTCCAGTCCCCGAACCGCACCTCGGGCTCGGGGTCGGCGAGGTCCACGCCCGCGGCGGCGAAGTCGAACGCGGCCGAGCGTTTGGGCTGGTAGTCGGGCGCCCAGCCGTAGGGCAGCGGGAACATGCGGAGGTCGAGGTCGGCCCCGTGCGGCACGTCCAGAGCGCCCGCGAGGGCCACGCCGACGCCGCCGAACAGCGTCACCACGGCGTCCTCGCTGCCGCCGCGCGTGAACAGGCGGGGAAGCTCCCGGTAGAGCTGGTCGAGGTAGTCGGCCGGACTGTCGGCGGCGTCGGCGGGGTGGATGGTCTTCACGGGGGCTCCGGGCATGAGCGGGTCGCCGACCCGCACTGGCATCCTGGCATGGTTATAGCACCTCGGCAAGTATTTAGTGCAGGCGCTCCACCCGCCGGGTAGAGTGCTCAGAAACCTGGAGTGAGCGATGTTCGAGTGGTTGGACGACGAGGAAGACGAGAGCGCCGAAGAGGAAGGCGAGACGGTCGAGGAGGACGACGAGGACAACAGCGACGCCGCCATCGAGGCGTCGTTCCGCGAACAGCGCGCTCGGGTGCGCGGGTCCACCGAGGCCGCCGACCTCCGCCGGATGCGCCGCAACCTGCAGGACGCGCTCGCCCGCGAGGTGCTGAACGGGCTCGCCGCCGCGCGGGCGCGCGACCTCGTGGAGCTGATCGACGACCGAATCGCCGAGCTTCGCGCCCGGCAAATGATGGACCGGCCCCGGTGAGCGCGCTCCGGGCCGCCTTCGACACCGAGCGGGCGTTCCTGCGCGGGTGTGACGACCAGCGCGCGGTGCTCGACCGCATGGCCGGCTACCGCGACAATCTCGCCGCCGCGCGACGGAGCGGGAACTCGGAGGCTCATGCGCTCGTCGAGCACCTCATCGAGCTGGCCGAAGATCGGCTCACGGAGCTGAAGGCCCACGCGCTGCGGGCGAAGCAACAGCGAGCCGCCCCCACGCAGCCGCCGGCTCCCCGCGCCGCGCCTCCGACCCCC
>SYKL01000362.1 GCA_005797785.1 Pseudomonadota bacterium
TCCCCGGTGTCGCCCGTATCCCCGGTGTCGCCCGTATCCCCGGTGTCGCCCGTATCCCCGGTGTCGCCCGTATCCCCGGTGTCGCCCGTATCCCCGGTGTCGCCCGTATCCCCGGTCTCTTCTGTGTCGCCCGTCTCTTCGGTGTCGCCCGTGTCAACGTTTTGCGGTGTCAAACCGGTGTTGTTGCAGGCCAACACCGACAAAGCGACCAAAATCGACCAACGTGCGCCCATCGCGACCTCCCCAAGACGGCGCAAGGTAACTTACGCCCTACTGAGTTGCACGGTGACATGCGCAAAGCGTTGGCGCTAGCGTAAACGACGCGGAGATGTCGCCTTCGTTGACGAAACTCAACGAATCCTTTGGTGGGCGGGGGTTCGGCGACGAAGCCCCCGTCAATAGCGGACGGTCACCGGCAGAATGAGCACATCATCGCCCACCTTCGGACCCGCCACCATAAAGGAACGGTCGCGGTGGATGCTCACCGTCGTGTCCAACGCCTGACGGCCCTGTCCATTGAACATGCGGATGCGAACGCGCGCTTTGGTCTGATCGTGGTCGAGCAGTTCGATCTTCACCTTGCGGCCGCCTTCAATCGAAAACTCGGTTTCCTGGCCGTCGGACAGATTGTCGCGGTAGGAATCCACCAACGAAAATCCGCGATAATTGGTCTGCGAAAGTGCCGGAAGAATGCTCTTCAAGGATTCATCGACCCTGGCATTGTCATTGGTGCCGCGCACACACTTCATCTCGACGGAGATCGACGAGCTCACCCGCGGCGACTCGGCCACCTGCGGTCGTCGCGGCGGATGGGGAGGATCGGCCCATGCGGGCTCGGAGAGGCTGAGGGACACGCCCGCGAGCAGCACCGCCAACACTCCGCGGAAAGCAGAAAACCGTTGGTTGTGTGTCATAATTGAGCCTCCGTTACCCAAATAATCAAAGCACCACCCGCATCGTCGCGGGCATCGACCCAACCGCCACCTTCGCCCGCGTCGAGATCATCCACTCGGATCTCGTCGCCCGAAGCGAATTGCAAAGCGGCATACGACTCCACCGGTACCGGCGCCACAATGGGCCCACCGGTCTCAACCGATCCGAGGCGGCCGACCACAAAACTCAACAGGGCCACCGCCGCCAACAACAGCGCCGCCAACGGGAAGGAACGGTTGGCCGGACGCGGAATTTCGGGGGCGGCAGCCACCACCGAAGGGCGGAGAATCTTGGCCATGACCGCATCGGCGATATCGATGGTCCCCGCTTCTGAACGGACGGCATCCACCACCCATTCGCGGTTCCAATCGGTGGCACCCAGCGAATCCATGACCGGCGCTGCAAGGTCGACCGAACCCGCTTCCGCGCGAACCGCCTCTGCCACCGGAATCCGCGGATCCATAGGACCGACAACCGCTTCCGCAATGTCGATCGAGCCAGCCTCCGCGCGAACCGCTTCCGCCACCGGAACATTCAACGCGGCCAACCCGAGCTTCGCGAACACCGCAGCCACCACATCGACCGCGCCCGCTTCCTCAAGAACGGCCGCCGCTAACGGAATTTCTTCCGACAATTCGTCGCGAACGGCTTCTGCTACCGGCAACCCCGACCCGATCCCCGCCAACACATCGTGGCCGAGATCGATCTCGCCCGCTTCCGCGGCCAACGCCTCATCCAAACCCAAGTCGAAAGCCGATTCATCGGCCTCCATCAGCTCACGCACCCGCTCCACCTCTTCGTCGGTGGCGGAGCCATCGCGGAGCTTTTCGAGCAGGATTTCGAGTTCATCACGCGACATGTGCGTTCTCTCGACCAGGGGTGCGCTCGTAACGGCCCACAGACGCGGCAGGGCGAAGGATATTCAATGGCTGATGCAATCGGGCCAAAAACACGATCACCGGTCCTCCGAAAGTACCTTTTGAAGCTTCTTTCGGGCGTAAAACAATCGAGACATCACTGTGCCCTCAGCGATGCCCATGATGTCGGCGATCTCTTTGTAAGATAGGCCTTCAAGCTCCCGAAGCAGAATCGCCTGCCGCTGATCTTCGGGGAGGTCCTCAACCGCATCCATGATCTTTTTGTGAAGCCGCTTTCTTTCAAGGGCCTTTCGAGGATCCTCGCTGTGGTGGGCCGCGAGCATGTTACCGTCGTCGTCCTTAGCAGCGATCCCTTCGTCGAAGGAAGTGGTACCTTGGCGCTTGCGTTTGCGCAGGAAGTCGATCGATAAATTCATCGCAATCCGGTACAACCACGTATAAAAGCTGGATTCGGTGCGAAAGGAGTCGAGGCTGCTGTACGCCTTAACGAAGGCATCCTGCGTAATGTCGCGGGCATCCTCCTTATTGCGCACCATACCGTAGGCCATGCCGTAAAGCCGGCCCTGGTATTTTTCAACCAAGCCCCGATAGGCGGTTGCATCGCCCGCTTTGACCGCGCGAAGCAGCTCAAGATCCGCCTCGCGTTCCGCGTCTTCCAATCCGACCATGGGTTCCCCCGGTTGCGCTTAGACGACGCTAGCGTCGCCCTATTCAATCAAAATTGCAAGTTCTCCAAGCGGGAGTTTTAACCGTGCGCTTGGTTCCAATTGTGCCCGACGGCGCTGTTCACGCGCAGCGGTGCCAACAATTCGGCGGCCGCTTCCATCTCCGCCACAACCACCGGACGCAGGCGTTCCACCTCGGCTTCCGGCACCTCGATCAACAGCTCGTCGTGCACTTGGAGCAGGATCCGGGCCTTGAAACCATCAGAGGCAAGCCGTTTGTGAACGCGCAGCATCGCGATCTTGATGATGTCTGCGGCCGTGCCCTGAATGCGGGTGTTGACCGCTTCGCGCTCAGCGCCCATACGTTCGGCATAATTGGGTGCATGGATCCCGGGAATAACCCGGCGACGACCGAACAAGGTCTCTACAAAACCTTGCTTTTTCGCCTCGATCTTCGCGTTTTCGATCCAACCGCTCACCTTCGGCATCCGGCCAAAGTACTCTTCCATGTATTTGGTGGCTTCCGCCCGGCTGATTTGTAGATCGCCGGCCAATCGGAAACTGGACATACCGTACATGAGTCCGAAATTGATGGCCTTTGCCGCACTTCGAAGCTCGAAGGTGACTTGATCGGGAGGGACGCCAAACACTTCGGAAGCGGTCCGGCGGTGGATGTCCTCCCCCTTGCGGAACGACTCGACCAACGCCGGCTCTTCGGTGAGGTGGGCCAGGATCCGCAATTCGATTTGCGAATAGTCGGCAGAAAGAAAGAGGTGGCCTTCCGCCGGCACAAAACAATCGCGGATCCGACGACCCTCAAACGTGCGGATGGGGATATTCTGAAGGTTTGGTTCTTCCGAGGACAATCGGCCGGTCGCGGCGATCGCCTGGTTGTAATAGGTGTGGATCCGGCCGTCGGCAGCGATGTAGGTCGGCAATTTATCGAGGTAGGTCCCCTTCAACTTTTGAAGTTGGCGGTATTCGAGAATCGCGGAGGGAAGATTGGTGCCGTCGGCGATCTTCTCAAGCACGGAAGCGTCCGTTGACCAGCCGTCTTTCACCTTTTTCGTCGGGGTGAATTCGCTTCCTTCGCCGAACAATGCATCGGCGATCTCGTGGCGGGAATTGACGTTGAACGCCTTGCCTTTGATCGCATGGCAACGCTTTTCGGCTTCGATCAGGCGCAGATCGATGTCCGCACGGATCCCGTCCAAAAGTTCCACGGCAATGCGGATTCCGGCGTGTTCCATATCCGCGAGGACGCGGGCCAACGGGAGCTCGATCTGCTCGTAGATGTGTCGGGTCCCCGCGTCGAGCCGGCCTTGAAGTCGGCTTTCGATCAGACCAACGACGTGCGCCGCCTCCGACGCCAGCTTTGCGGTCTCCTCCAACGGGCGTGCAAACGGCAACATTCCGCTTTGGCCAGCCATCATCGAATGGCCCAGGTAGCGCGCGGCGAGCTCGGTCAACTCGTGGTTCTTTTCGTGGGCGGCGAGAACGTAGTCGAGAAGGGTCGTATCCCCGGCGACATTCTCGATCTTCCAACCCCAGCGAAGCGCCAGTCGGAACACCTTCTTGCTGTCGGCAAACACCTTGCCAACCTTCGGATTCGCAAGGAGGGCAGCAACTTTTTTCTGCGCGGCGTCGGCATCGATTCCACCGCGTCCATCCAAGGGAACATAGGCGGCAGCGGTAGCACTCCACGAAAAAGAGGCTCCAACGGGCTTATCGTCGCTGATTTCCAGATCGACGGCGACCTTCGTCCCGAAGTGGCCGATCACCTGGTCCAACTCGACAAGCGACTTGACGATCGTGTAACCTTCCGCCGAGATCCCCTGTCGCTCAGGAAGGAGCTTGCGAGCGATTTTCCCGAAGTCCCACTCCTCAAACCGGGCGCGGAGGACATCTTCGTTCATCCCACGCGGCTTCAGCTCCGGCAGGGTGCTGTTCACCGGGCAGTCGAGGGCGATGGTCGCCAATTTGTAGGAGAGTCGCGCGCTTTCCGCGTGTTCCTTCAGCGCCTCGCCGCGTTTGCCGCCGATGTCGTCCGCTGCCGCTAACACGCCTTCCAAGCTACCATACTTTTGGAGGTACTTCACGGCGGTCTTTTCGCCGACGCCGGGAACGCCGGGGATGTTGTCGGAGCTGTCGCCGGAGAGCCCCAAGACGTCGACCATTTTTGAAGGAGGAAGGCCAAGTTTTTCGGTGACCTCAGCGAGACCAAGCTCCTCATCCTTCATGAGATCCAGGATACGAACGTTCTCGTTGACCAGCTGGTAGAAGTCGGTGTCGCCGGTCACCAGATAGACGGTCAGATCCGGGCTTGCAAACTGGTGAGAGAGCGTCCCGAGCACATCGTCCGCTTCGTACCCGGGGATCATGATGCAGCGGTACCCAAAAGCTTCGACGAGATCCGGGAGAAGCGGCCATTGTTGGCGGAGATCTTCGGGCATGTCCGGGCGATGGCCCTTGTATTCTGGGAACATCTCGTGGCGGAAAGTGGCGCCTTTGTCGAAGCTGACCACGACATAGTCAGGTTCGTACGTGCGAACCAAGCGGGCCAGCATCGTCGTGAAGCCATACAACACGCGGGTCGGAAAACCGCTGGCGTTGTGCATCGGCGGAAGCCCAAAATGGACGCGGAAGGCGTGGTTACTTCCATCGATCAGGAACAATTTGGGCACGGGCGACCTCCGCGGGGAAGTTAACCCGGGAGGGGCAGACGGCGATTGGATCTGGACGTCGGGCGGGAGTTAAACTAGACTTAGTAAACTAAGTCTACCGAGGGCCTATGCGAACGTTCAACATTCATGAGGCCAAAACCCACTTGTCGCGGTTGGTTGAGCAAGCAGCGGCGGGTGAGCCGTTCATCATCGCCAAGGCAGGGCATCCCATGGTGCGGGTGGTTCCGCTTGATACTCCGGATGCTGGCCAAGAACGCCGCCTAGGGTTCCTAAGCGGGAGGGTCCAAGTCCCCGACGACTTCGACGTCATGGGCCATGATGACCTGCTTGCATTGTTCGAAGGCACACAATGAGGTTGCTCGTGGATACCCACCTGCTCCTGTGGGCCTCGGGGCAGCCCGAGCGGCTTTCTCCGTTGGCCAGGGCGCTTTTGTCCGATCCCGCACACGAACTCACCTACAGTTCGGCAAGCCTGTGGGAGATCAACATCAAACTCGGACTTGGACGAAGTGATTTCCACGTCGATCCCAGGCTACTGAGGAGAGGCCTGCTCGCAAACGGTTATCGGGAGGTGGCCGTCACAGGTGAGCACACCCTGGAGCTGGAAGTTCTCCCGTTGCATCATCGGGATCCCTTCGATCGGATGCTGCTCTGCCAGGCGCGAGTGGAGGGAAGTACCCTGTTGACGTCGGACGCGACGCTGGGTTTGTATGGCGAGCCGGTAAGGTTGGTTTAGCGCGCCAGGCGACCGGAGGGCCGCGCAGCGGGTTTGAGGCGCAGCCGAAAACGGAGTGCGTGAGCACGACCCCGGAGGGTGCCGGCCCCGAAGGGGAGGCGCCCAGATGGTAACCTTGTTTACTAAAATTCTGCAGCCCTGGGGGGTTCAGAGAGTTCGGCGCGGATCCGTACCCTGATCGGGGGATGCATGGCTCGCTGGTTCTGGCCGCTATTGGCGATAGGATGCGCGGAAAATCCGACGATCGAAGAGGAGCAAAACGCGCTGCTGATCGCGGACCCCAACGCCCGCGAATGGATCGTCGAATTTGATTCGGTGCAAGCGGAAGAAGCGGTGGCGGATGACACTGATTTGGTGGGCCTGAGAACCGACGCCGAGGAGGTCTTAGAGGTACGGCGCCAGGAATATGCCTCTCAGTTAGCCGATATTTTGAATGCCGATCCCCGCGTGGTATTGCTCGATGCCTACGACAACCTCCCGATGGCGCATGTGCAAGGACCCAACAGCGCTTATCGAAACAAGCTCCTGTCGTTGCCTCATGTGGTCGCGGTACATCCCATTCGAAAGTACGAAATGATGGACGCCGAGAGTGGGCCGATCGTCCAGGCTCCCCTCGCTGCTTCAAGAGGCCGGACGGGAGCCGGTACTGCAGTAGCCGTGCTCGATACCGGCGCCAACTACGGGCATGCCGATCTGGGGGCGTGTTCATCGCCGGGAGGCAATTGCCCGGTTGCATATGCAGCCGATTTCACGCCGAGCAACGACAATTCCGTGGATGACAACGGACATGGCACGAATGTGGCGGCGATCGTTCGAAGTGTGGCCCCAGGTACAAAGATCCTTGCGCTCGATGTTTTTCGAACGGATGGCTACGCCTACAACACGGACATCATTTCTGCGATCAATTGGGTCATCGGGAGCCGCAGCACCTACAACACCCGGGCAATCAATCTAAGCCTGGGGGGCGGGTATTACACCAGCGGATGCAGCGCCGACAGCTTTGCGACCCCCGTGAATAACGCTCGAAATGCGGGCATGGTCATCGCGATCGCCTCCGGAAACAACGGTTGGAACAACGCTGTTGCAAGCCCAGGTTGCGTGCCGAATGCACTGACCGTCGGCGCGACCTATGACGCCAATGTGGGCGGTTTGAACTGGGGAGTCTGCACCGATTACACCACCTCTGCAGACAAAGTCACCTGTTTTGCGAATTCGGCCTCGATGGTGGACGTGGTCGCTCCCGGCGCGCTGATCTGGGCCGGCGGCTACAACATGGGAGGAACCTCGCAGGCAACGCCGCATGTGGCAGGAGCTGCTGCGGTGATCGCCGCCCAATTTCCCTGGGAAGCCATTGGAACCTGGGAATACCGCATCACCGGTCGCGGACCGATGGTCACCGACGCGAAGAATGGAATGAGCTTTCGAAGGCTGGATCTCGGCGCGGGGCTTGGCCTGACTGGGGACACCACCGCTCCCACGGGCACGATTGCCGTCAACAATGGGGATGCCTACACCGGCTCGAACGTGGTGACGGTTTCGGCCAGTCCATCCGATGCAAACGGCATTGAATCGATCTGCATCAACACCACCGGGGTATGCGACGCCTGGGAGCCGATGCAATGGTCATTCAATGTCGATGTCGGGAATACCCAAGGCACGAAGACAGTTTACGTCTGGTTTAAGGACCCAGGCGGCAACGTCAGCGCCATGGCTTCCGATGCCATCGTACTGGATAATGTGGCTCCTACCGGAACCATCAGCATCAACAACGGTGCATCCTACACCGGCAGCTCTGCAGTGCAAGTGGCGGTCAGCGGCAACGACGCCAACGGCGTTTCACAAATGTGCGTCAATACCTCGAATGTGTGCGATGCCTGGGAGGCGTACGCCACCAGCGTGAACATCACTCTCGGGACAGGATCGAGCAATCCTACGGTTTACGCTTGGTTGAAGGATGCGGCAGGCAACATTAGTGCCGAGATCAGTGACTCTATTTCCATGGACAATGTCGCTCCGACCGGAACGATCAGCATCAATGCGGGAGCATCCTACGCGACCACCTCCGCCGTTCAAGTGACCCTCAATGGGTCGGACGCCAACGGACTTGCCCAAATTTGCGTTCACACCGCCAATGTGTGCGATGCCTGGGAAAACGTTGCGAGCGTGGTGAACATCGATGTCGGCTCGAACCCAGGCACTAAGACCGTTTACGCGTGGTTCAAGGACACCGCCGGGAACATCAGCGCAGTAGCCACCGACACCATCGTGCTCGACAATGTCCTGCCCACCGGCACGATCAGCGTCAACGCGGGGGCGACCTACACCAACGCCTCCGCCGTGCAGGTCGGAATTTCGGCATCGGATACCAACGGTATCTCCCAAATCTGCGTTCATACCACCAATGTCTGCGATGCCTGGGAGGGCGTGGTCGGCTCGGTCAACCTGGATCTCGGAACTGTGGCAGGAACCAAGACCGTTTACGCGTGGTTTAAAGACGCCGCGGGCAATGTGAGTTCGGCCGCCACCGATACCATTGTGCTCGACAATGCTGCCCCGACCGGAACAATCAGCATCAATGCCGACGCCCAATTCACGACGTCTACCGCCGTTCAGGTCGGGGTGAACGCCAGCGACGACAACGCCCTCTCCCAAATCTGCGTTCATACCGCCAATGTGTGCGACGTCTGGGAGTCCCCGGCAAGCACAATCTATCTCGATTTTGGAGCTGGCTCCGGCACAAAGACCGTGTATGCTTGGTTCAAAGATGCCGCCGGAAACGTCAGCGCTGCGGTGACCGACACCATCGTGCTCGACAACACCGCTCCTACGGGAACGATCGTCATCGACTCTGGAAACACCTACACCGCCGACTCAGCCGTCGATGTCACCGTAAGCGGGAGCGATGACCAGGGAGTAAGTGCAATTTGCGTCAATACCAGCGCGATCTGCGATGCTTGGGAGAACCCCGCCAGCGTCGTTTCCATCAATGTAGGATCCGGGTCGGGAAATCGAACGGTCTACGCCTGGTTTAAGGATGCCGCTGGAAACGTCAGCGCGGCCGCAACGGACGGAATTGCATTGGACGACGTCGCCCCGGGCGTCCCCACGGTGACTGCCTCGGCCGAGGCCGGTGTTCTAAGCCTTACCTGGAGCACCCCCGCCGACGACTTCTCGGGGATCTATGGGTATAAGGTCGGCGTCGGGGGGGCGCCCGTGCCCTGCACCATGGCCAAGTACACCAATAGCCACCACCACTCCATCAACCCCAATGTAGACGTCTACTGGTCCGTTTGCGCGGTCGACAACGCCGGCAACGTCTCCGCTTTGGCACAGGGAATAAGCCACTGGCATCTGGATGTTCAGCCGCCGACCGGAACGATCTCGATGCCGAGCACGTCCAAGGAAATGCTGGTGTCGATCAAATTGGCGGCCACCGATGATGAGGGCGTCACGCAGATGTGCCTGTCAGAAGGCGCCACCTGCACGAAGTGGATCGCGTATCGGACTCGGTCGAGTTGGAAGTTCTCCGGGACGGGAACGAAGGCGTTGAATGTGGTATTTCGTGATGCGACCGGGAATGTAAGTGCGGTCGCGACGGCTGGCGTCGTGATCGGGAACTAGCCCCGGCCCGGAGAACGCAAGAGCGACATTTGGACCTTATGGACCGTAGGGACCAACGTCGAACAATGCCCCGGGAGGCACCGCGACCTGCAGAACAGGGGCGGACGCCATGGACACGCTCCAACCACCAAGGTTACGACAGCCCGCGCCCATCCACACCCTACGGATTCCACCCCTCTCTTGGACCACATTGCATGGGAAGTCGCGAGTCGCTCACGACGGAAATGTTGCAGATCAAAATGCGACTTGGCAATCGACTCCTTCAGGCCGGCGAACTGGCCGCGGCTGCAAACTACTTTCGTGAAGTCGCGCAGGCTGATCCAGAAAACGAAGAGGCGCAACGTCTACTCAGGGCATGCAGCCACTTAAGTCCACACGACGAATTCGCCCAAAACGCATCGAATTGGCTCGAACATCGGCACGCAACTGAGCCCGACAACAGCTTTTGGCGGCACCATCGCATCCGGTACCTAAACACGCTGGTGACCATATTCCCCCACCTCCAACACTGTCTCTCGATGGCCAACGCCCATCGCCGAATACTGGAATTAGGCGGCGGAGGGGCGTTCACTGAGGCATTAAAGGCATTTTACCCAGGCTTTGAGGTAGAGTCTGAAGAATTCGACCTGCGGTTCCCGTTCCCGGAAAGGATCAAAAACGGCAAATACGATCTGATCTTGTGCATGGAGGTGATCGAACACGTGATCGATCGCCCGACCGATTCACTTGGTTGGACTGGCACATTTAGGGGAAATGGCGTCGACAGCATGTTGAATGAATGCCGCGCCATGCTCGTCAACGCCGGTCCGCATGCGCAGATGTTTATTTCGACGCCGAACATTAACAATTGGCGAGCCATCGACAACTTGCTTCACTTTCACCATCCACATACCCACTACGCACATCCGCGCGAGATGGCGTGGGAAGACCTTCGGGGGTTTTGCGAAAAGGCAAAACTCGACGTGGTCGCGCTACACTACGTGGACTCCTGGGGAAACCATGGGCTGGCCCCTGACGCCGTCGCCCGCCTCAAGCGGTTGTTGACCGCCGGCGGGTTTTCCGTCGAAAAACGCGAAGACAACATCATGATCCTTGTACGCCCGACACACCACGCCGAGTAGCTAACATTCGAACTCGACTCCAACGAATTCGTAATGCTTCCGAAAGCACGCTGATGCGGCGCCCGCGCGGAGGGGTGCAAACGCAGCGGCCCGGTTATCTATCGGCAAGGGACACATGAAAGCCATCGTTCTTGCCGGGGGCCGCGGCACTCGCCTGTACCCACTGACGGCGCTGACCTCGAAGCAGCTCACTCCGGTGTATGACA
>SYKL01000363.1 GCA_005797785.1 Pseudomonadota bacterium
CGCCCGGAGGCACCTCCGAAAATCCGCACCTCAAGCCTACAAGAATTTGATCGACATCGCCCAAGAACAAGAAGCGGCAGGCAAGTACGAGGACGCCCTAAAAACCTACCGCATCGCACGCGAATTCGAGGCGCAACTCCAGGATCTTGCCGCATTGAGCTTTCCTATAGAGGACCTCACCTTGGCCACCCAGCAGGTGGAAGACACCCTCGCTGCGACCCGGTATTCGGAAGGAAACAAGGCTTTCACAGAGGAGAAATACGTCGAAGCCATATCGGCTTGGACCGCGGCCCGTTCAGTGCGGCCAAACTATCTCGACACCACAACACGAATGGCAGATGCCTACGTGCGTTTGGCACGGTTCGATCTCGCCACCAAGCACTATCTTGAGGCCGCAAGCCATTACGACGCTTCGATCGATCTGATTGCAGATCCTAAAATAAAGTCGGACGCATCGATATTGCACGCCGCCTGGGGATCCTGGGCGCTCCAACAGGGCCATTGTCGCTTCGCCTACGGCGAGCTCACCAAAGCGACCGTCCTCGACCCCACGCTCACCCTGAAACCGGAATTGGACGCCGCGGAGCGCTGTTCCAGGGTCCAGGTCGTCGTCGAGCCATTCGAAGACCAATCCGGCTCCGTGCTTCGCCCGATCGCCCCTCAACTCGTTAGCCTGCTCGAAGCAAAGCTTTTGGGCGACGGCTCACCTCATTTGGCGTTGATCGACCCCAAGCTTGCCCCCCCTTTGGGTCCGAAAGAAGGAACGAGGTTCTTCGTTCGCGGAAGGCTTTCGCGCGTGGAGATCGCAAGAACCGCGCCGCGAACCGACACCAAATTGATCAGCGGCACTCTTTTGTTCACCTGCACGGCCGCGGACACTGACCGCTTTGACGTGGAACACGGTTTTGTGTGCGAAGGCGACGCAGAAGCCAGCTGTTCCGAACACTTTCAGTCCGTCAGCGTTCACCTGGAAAGCGCCCTGCGCATTTTCGATTCCCTCGGACAACAGATTGGCACTCACAACCTCAACAGTTATCGGATGGAGAGCCACGAATGGCTGACGGATTGCCAAAGAGCCGATCTTCCCATCACGCTCGGGGACCGCGCCGACCTTCAGACCCTTGCGGTCGACCCAGCGACGCTGGCGCTCTTACAGCCTCCTGGGCCGCTTCCCGAAGATGAAGCGTTGCTTACCACCGCCACCGCGGATTGGGAACGGCAAGCCGCCGCCGCCATCCTCAACACCATCGATGCTGAGCCAACCATTCCATTGCCGCCCGATCTCGACCTTCGAAGTCCAAACGACCCCTCGAAAATTGAATTCCGTGGAGCAAATCCTACTGAGGTAGAGACGGCGCCCTAAGGCGAAAACTCTTCTGGGGTCCACTCTGAGGTGGGCGGCTCTTCCATCGACTCCGCAAGCGCGACCTTCTCAAAATAGATTTGCATGGCCTGCTGATCAAGCGCTTCCACCTCCAACAGTCGAGCGGCCATCTCTTCAAAGATCGCCCGGTTGCTGTTGATGATTTCGATCGCCCGAGCGTGACAACGGTCGAGAATCGAACGGATCTCTTGCTCGATTGCCTCCGCCGTCTCCGGCGAGCGCGCTCCGTCGGCGACCCCCGCAAACCCGAAGGCGGAATTGCGCTCTGAGGCGTAGTCGACCGCACCCAGCCGCTTGGACATGCCGTACTCGGTCACCATACGCCGAGCTAAGTCCGTCGCTTTGCGAATGTCGTCGAACGCACCGGTGGTCACATCTCCGAGAACGATTTCCTCTGCTGCCCGCCCGCCAAACAGCACCGTGATCCGATTCAAAAGCTCGGCCTTGCTCATCAGATACCGATCTTCCAAAGGGAGCTGCATCGTGTAGCCCAGAGCTCCAAGTCCTCGGGGAATAATGCTGATCTTCGTAACAGGATCCGATCCTGGGCTCGCAGCGGCACAGATCGCGTGCCCGCACTCATGATAGGCCACCGTGCGTTTTTCGTTCGGAGATAACCGACGATTCTTCTTTTCAAGGCCGGCGACAATGCGTTCGATCGCGTCCTTGATGTCTTGCAAGCCCACCTCGACGGCATCGCGTCGGGCGGCCAACAATGCTGCCTCATTCAGTGCATTCGCCAGATCAGCACCAGCAAAACCCGGCGTCAGTTGCGCGATCTGCTCCAGGTCAACGCCCTCCGCCAACTTCAATTTCCGAGCGTGAACCGTCAGAATCTGTACGCGCCCCCGGAGGTCCGGCCGGTCCACCAAGATCTGCCGATCGAAACGACCAGGTCGTAATAGGGCTGGATCGAGGATTTCTGGGCGGTTGGTCGCCGCCATCACGATGATCCCCCGACGGTTGTCGAAGCCATCCATCTCTACCAACAGTTGGTTTAACGTCTGTTCTCGCTCGTCGTTACCGGCGGGTCCTCCGGCTCCCCGCGCTTTGCCAACCGCATCCAACTCATCGATGAAAATAATGCAAGGGGCCGATCGAAGCGCTGTTTTGAACATATCGCGAACCCGAGCCGCACCCACACCGACGAACATTTCCACAAAATC
>SYKL01000364.1 GCA_005797785.1 Pseudomonadota bacterium
ATCTCCGGCCGCGGCGTCGGCAGGGACGTCGTCAAAACCAACATTGAACGCATCGGCGGCTCGGTTCACCTCGAGTCCCGCTGGGGACAGGGCACCACCCTCACCCTCAAGATCCCGCTCACGCTGGCGATCATCCCGGCGATCATCGTCACTTGCGGCGGCCAACGTTTCGCCATTCCCCAGGTCAACCTCGTGGAATTGGTGGGGGTTGGTTCTACAGACGGCCCAAAAATCGAGAACATCCACGGGGTCCCGGTATTTCGGCTCCGCGATCAATTGCTGCCGCTGGTCATGCTTCGAAAAACCCTCGAGCTCCCCTCGCGCGACGAAAACGCCCGCTCGTTCATCGTGGTGTTGAGCGCCGACCAGTTTACCTTTGGAGTGGTGGTCGACTCAGTCCAAGACACCCAAGAGATTGTAGTAAAGCCCTTGTCTAAGTTGTTCAAAGACCTGCAAGTGTACGCGGGAACGACCATTCTCGGCGACGGCACCGTCTCCTTGATTTTGGACGTCACCGGCGTCGCCAAAAGATCCGGGCTGGATTCCGCCGAAAGCCAAGCCGCACTCGCGCTTGGCAACAGCCATGCGGCAAAAGACGTCGCTCCGAGCGACCCCATCTTGTTGTTTGCCATCCAAGGCGGCTCCCGCATGGCGATCCCGGTGGACGCAGTCGCCCGACTGGAAGAATTCCCTATCGATACCGTCGAATCCAGCGGTCTACGAGATGTGGTCCAATACCGCGGCGACATCCTCCCCTTGTTGTGGCTGTCGGACATACTGCCCGAGCGTCGACTCGTTGCACGGGATCCCGAGCCACCAACACGGCTTTCGGTGGTCGTTCACCACTTCGGCGGCCAGGCGGTCGGCTTGGTCGTTGACCGGATCATCGACATCGTGGACGAGCCGGTCACGCAGGAGCGACCCGGATCGCGCGACGGCGTCAAAGCCGTGGTGGTCATCCAGGGCAAGGTGACGGAAATGTTGGATGTGGAGGCCGTCGTTCGATCGGCTGCACCCGATCTCTTGGCTGCCTACCATCGTTACGGAGGATCGGCATCATGATCTACTGCACGTTTTTCGTGGCCGACATGATGTTCGGGGTCGACGTCCGCGAGGTTCAGGAGGTCAACCGTTTCCAGACGATGACCCATGTTCCGCTTGCTCCCTCGGTTATCCGCGGACTAATCAATCTTCGCGGGCAAGTGGTCACCGCGATCGATCTCCGGCGAACCTTAGGATTTGCAGACGGGGCCGATGGGCCGCCGCCGGTGAACTTGGTGGTCACCACCGACGACGGCCCGGTCAGCCTGCTCGTGGATCAGATCGGGGACGTCATGCACCTCGATCCCGCGATCATGGAGGCGCCCCCACATCAACTCGACCCCAAGATTCGGAGATTGATCCGAGGAATCTACAAGCTGCAAGGGCGGCTGATGATGATCTTACACACCCCCCACGCTGTCGAATCCATCGGCATCTCCAAATCTGAGGCCACATCGTGAGCTACGGCAAAATCCGCGTCGTCGTGATCGATGATTCCGCCTTCGTCCGAAAGTTTGTCACCGAGGCGATCAGCAGCCATCCCGAGATCGAAGTGGTCGGCCACGGCGCCAACGGCCAGCTCGGGCTCGAAAAAATCGCCGAGACCCTCCCGGACGCGGTCACTTGCGACGTCGAGATGCCGGTGATGGACGGGCTCGAAACCGTCGTTGAAATTCGGAAACGCTGGCCCGATCTGCCGGTGATCATGCTCTCGACCCTCACCGCCAAGGGCGCAGCGACTTCGATCGAGGCGCTGATCCGCGGTGCCACCGACTACGCCGAAAAGCCCGCAGGTACCTCCGGTCCTGCGGAGGCCATCAAACGCCTGGAGGAGCAGCTCGTCCCCAAATTGTTGATGTACGTCGGCCAAAAACGTATGGCCGCCGCCGCACGGGCCCCGCGCCCAGAAACCTCGGTGCGCGCCCCCTCGGTCACCAACCCGGACATGGGGAACATTGCCGCCGCCGTCGCAGAAGCCCGAGCCGCGGCTCAACAGGGTGGGGGAATTCCTCCCGCGGCCAGCCCTCCCGTTTCCCAGCCTCGCCCTGTGGTTCCGCAGGCCCAGCCTCGTCCCGCCGAGCGTCCCGCGTGGGGTTCCACCGATCGCCCCTCCACGTCCGGAGTGCGCGGCATACCCAACGTCTCGTCGAACGTCGGTGTCCCCAGCCAGCACAGTCCTTCCACCTCTGGGGTCCGCGCGATCCCCAATGTATCGGCGAACGTTTCCGTGCCGGCTCCAAAACCCGCAGCTCCATCGGCGGGAAAACCCCGCCCGATTGCCCCCGGCAAACCCGACCTGATCGTCATCGGCGTTTCCACTGGTGGACCCAACGCTCTCGCTGACCTCCTCCCAAGTCTGCCGCGCGATCTGCCCGTGCCGGTGTTGATCGTTCAGCACATGCCGCCATTGTTCACCAAAGCGCTCGCCGACCGGCTCAACAGCAAGTGCGCGTTGACGGTGGACGAAGCCCGCGATGGCGTGACGGTCGCACCCGGCGAAGTGTGGATCGCCCCCGGCGATTTTCACATGGTGGTCGAAGGCAAGCCAGGACGTTTCACGCTCAAACTCAACCAACAACCTCAAGAAAATGGTTGCCGGCCAGCGGTAGACGTGCTGTTCCGCTCGGCACTCACCGCGGTGGGCGGCCGTGCCCTGGCGGTCATCCTCACCGGCATGGGCCAAGACGGCCTCAAAGGCGCCGATGCATTGACCAACGCAGGCGCGCAACTCATCGCGCAAGACGAAGCTTCCTCAGTGGTGTGGGGGATGCCGGGGGCCGTGGCCCGCGCCGGCCTTGCCCATCAGGTTTTGCCGCTCTCCCAGATCGCAGCGGCGATCGTGCGGGCGGTTCGGGGTTGACCTCGGTCCCGAATCGATCATAAAATCACAAATACCACAATAACGTAAGAGGTCCTATGTACGGCTTCCTCTCCAATCTGAGCATCCGTACCCGCCTGTTGTTGATCACCACGTCCTTCGGCATTCCAGCCCTGTTTCTGGGTGGGAGCAGTGTATGGCTGTACGGAAAAGCCATGGACACCGCCGATGTGAACATCACGTTCGCCGAGCAGGAAGTCCGCGGCAACGAGATTCAGCGCCCGCTCGAAGACCTGCTCGAAAAGATCCCTCAACATGGGCACATCGCGCACCTGCATCACGCCGGCGATGCTTCCGCCGCCGCTCAGCTCGGCCGTTCAGCAGATGAGATCGACCGGGCGTTTGACGCCTTGAAAAAGGAATACGATCTCGTCGGCGAAGCCCTCCAATTCACCGACGACGGACTCGGAAAACGAGACCGCTCCCACCTCGCCTTTGACAAAGTGCGCGGCAAATGGGACGACGTCAAACGCGAAGCCCTCACGTCGGACAAGTCCGACGAGTTGCATGCTTCCTTGGTGGCGGACATTCGCGGCATGATCGCTCACGCCGGCGATACCTCCAACTTGATCCTCGATCCGGACTTGGATTCCTACTACCTGATGGACGTCACCCTGTTGGCGCTTCCGCAAACCCAAGATCGGCTCTCGGAAGTTACCCAATTCGGTAAGGACATCATCGCCAAAGCTCAGACGGAACCGCTTACCGAGTCGGATCGGGTCGAACTCGCCGTTCGCGCGCGGATGTTGGCCGAAGCGGACATGGGCCGGGTGGTCGCCGACATGGGGGTGGTGTTTACGGAAGACCCCAACTTCAACGGCGAAAGCGCCACTCTCAAGCCGAGTCTGGAACCCAAGCTCAAGGACTACCAGCAGGCCAACGAAGCCTTCATCGCCAAAATCAACCAACTCATCGCCGACCCCTACTCGGTGAGCTCAGCAGAATTTGAAGCTTCTGGAAAGGAAGCAAGAGACAGCAGCTTCGCCCTATGGCATTCCTCGGTCGATGAATTAGACAAGCTCTTGACCATCCGCCTGGACGGCCTGAGCGGGCAACGGGATGGGATCTCACAGAAGTTCCTGGCGTCGTCTGCCCTCTCCGTGGCGATGTTTGTGGGCGCTTTGGGCTTGGTGTTCTTGGTCAGCCAGACCATTCTCCGCGCGATCACGAAGTGCGTCATCGCCCTCAAACGCGTCGCTGGAAAGGACTTTACCACCAAGTCCGACCTAAACACCCGCGATGAAATGGGACAAATCGGTTCCTCGTTGGATGAAGCCGTCGGCAACGTTCGCAACGCGATGCGCACCATCTTCGACAACTCGCAGACGTTGGCGGCCGCCTCCGAAGAAATTTCCGCCGTTAGCACCGAGCTTCAAACCGGCGCGGAAATGACCACCAACCAGGCTTCCCATGTGTCTGAGGCTTCGGAGGACGTGAGCCGGGGCGCGCAGACCGTGGCCGCCGGGGTGGAAGAGCTGTCGATCAGCGTGCGCGGCATCGCACAGAGCTCCTCGGAAGCCGCAAACTATGCCGCGTCTGCTGTAGGAGTCGCGCGGGAGACCAACGCCACCGTCGCCCGACTCGGCGAAAGCAGCACAGAAATCGGAAATGTGATTAAGGTCATCACCACCATCGCCGAGCAAACCAATCTTCTCGCCTTGAACGCC
>SYKL01000365.1 GCA_005797785.1 Pseudomonadota bacterium
AACCGAGATGGTTTGCTGGTCAACGAATTCCCCCGAGGTGCGGGTCGCGGTGAGGGTGAAGCTTCCAAAAGGTACATCTTCATAGGTGGTACGGCCGTAGGCGGCGACTTCGATGCTTCGTCCACGCTCCCCGGTCAGTCGAACCGGGATTGGCAGCGGGTTGACCACGGTGACGTCGGCCACCGAGGGGAGACATAGAGTCCACTGGTTTTCAGAGAACGCCTGCGTGCGCAGGTATTTTTCACCGAGGACGCGGCCACGAGAGGTCAATTGGAGCCGGTTGCCACCCACGGGCAGGCGAACGAATTCGGTTTCGCCGGGGCTAAGTTGTGTAACGAACCGACCGTCCGAGGTGAGATCGGCGTAGTGCCGGGTATCGTTGGTGACTTTGACGAGGGCGTCGCGCTCGGGATCGAGTTCGACCACAGTGGTTTGGTACGGCCGAACGAAGATGCGCTCGGATTCGAGGTCTTGGACCATTCCAAACACGCGGTAAGTCGCTCGGGTGTTGTGTCCACCGGCTTGAGCGCGAAGCATGGTGCGGTCACCGTTCGCCAGGAAGATCGACTCGCCGTTGTCCAGAGTAAACCGGACGCTTCCCCCCGAGTTGTTGATGACGACCACCCGCCCGAGGGCGTCCGTATGGTGGTGCCCGCCGCCGTATCCCCCGTGGCCGCGGCCTGGGTGCGCATTGGCGGTCGAGGAAAGTCCAAGGGCAAGGAGCAGAACATTGAGCGTCGACATGGCGTCCCCCTGTGCGGTTGCACGACCCAAGTACGCGTCGCCTGCAGAGGCATTCAGGGTCTGAATAAAATGCATCGATCGACGTCTGAGCGCGCCGCTGTACAACCGCCCAACGGTGCCTAGGGAAAGCTGCGCGCTGGCGCGGTTGGGGGGAATTTGGCGGGTTGGGATTGGAAGCGGCATGTCGAACACGTGCCCGCCACGCTGGCACTGGTCTGGCGAACAAGTCCAGGAATGACGGCACTTTTGGGCTCGCTGACGTTGATTGCGTCGGGGCTGCCGATCGGCGTCGCATGGGTGGGCAAGGCGATCATCGACGCGGTGGTCGATCAGAACACGGGGGATGTCCTCCGATTTGTTGGTGTGGAACTGGGACTTGTGGTCACGCTTGCTCTGGCGCAGCGCGCGATCGGCCTGTTGTGGCAGCTGTTGGGCGCGCGGTTGTCGATCGACATCAACGTCATGATCCTGGAAAAAGCCCGCGAACTCAGCCTGACCCACTTTGAAGATCCGACGTTCTACGACCAGCTCACCCGGGCGCGGCGGGAGGCCTCCTCTCGGCCGTTGTCTGTGGTGACGGGCACCTTTGGCCTGATTCAAAGCACACTCACGCTGCTGGGGTACCTGGGCCTGCTGCTCGATTTCAGTGTGTTGGCGGCGGTGGGACTCCTGCTTGCGGCGGTGCCGGCGGCGATCATGGAAATGCGGTTCTCCAACCAGGCGTTTCGCTTGCGGAACTGGCGCGCGCCGGAAAGCCGGCGTTTGAATTACTATGAATATGTGCTGGCGAACGACAAGCACGCCAAAGAAATCATGTTGTTTGGCTTGGGGCACTGGTTTTTGGATCGTTACCGCGGGCTCGCGGAGTCGATGTTCTCGGAAGATCGCGCCCTCGCGCTTCGACGCACCGGATGGGCGTTCCTATTGTCGCTTCTGGCCACCGGTGCATTCTACGGTTTCTATGGGTGGATCGCTTGGCAGGCCGCAGAACGTCTGTTGACCGTGGGGCAGTTGACTCTATCGGTGGTGGCGCTTCGGCAGGGACAAGCGTCCTTTCAGACGATTCTCACTTCAGTAGGCGGGATGTACGAGAACAATCTGTACATGTCGAACCTGTTCGCGTATTTGCGGATCCCCACGACCAAAGCGCCCCCACTACAGAGCTCGGAAACCACTGAAGAACGTGGGATCCGGTTCGACGGGGTGGGCTTTCAGTACCCGGGAACGGATCGGTGGGCGCTTCGAGAGGTGAATCTCTTTGTGCCCGCAGGGCAAAGTTTGGCGTTGGTGGGACATAATGGGGCGGGGAAAACGACGTTCATCAAGCTGCTCACGCGGCTGTACGAGCCGACGGAAGGTCGGATACTGCTCGACGGAAAAGACCTTCGCTCCTGGGGAACGGAGGAGCTGCGCAAGAGAATTGGCGTCATCTTCCAAGATTTCAACCAATACCAACTGTCGGTGCGTGAGAATGTTGGCTTTGGAAGCGTCGATGCGATTGCGGATACGCCTCGGGTGGAGCGCTCGCTGGAGCGAGGGGGGGCCGATGCGGTGGTCGCACAGCTTCCAGAAAAGATGGAAACTTCGCTTGGACGCTGGTTTCAGCAGGGAACGGAGCTTTCAGGTGGCCAGTGGCAGAAACTGGCGCTTTCGCGGGCATTTATGCGAGAGGAGGCGGATATTTTAGTGCTGGATGAGCCGACGGCCGCGTTGGACGCCGAGGCTGAACATGCGGTGTTTGAGCGTTTTCGTGAGCTTTCTGCCGGACGAACGACGATTCTCATCTCGCATCGATTTCCAACCGTCCGCATGGCCGACCGAATCATCGTGATCGACGGGGGGCGAGTGGTCGAGGAGGGGACGCACACCGGGCTGTTGGAGCAACAGGGCCGGTATGCGGGATTGTTCGCGCTACAAGCTCAAGGATACCTGTAGCGCGAATAGTAAAGAACTTGACTATCTAACTTCAAGCAGTTCGACTTCAAACACCAACGTAGAATTGGAGGGGATCACCGCCCGATCATCGGGTGCGCCGGGGGGCATGGACTTCGAGCCGTACCCGAGTTCAGGTGGGACCACCAATTGACGTTTGCCGCCGACCTTCATCGTCTGCAGGCCTTCGTTCCAGCCTGCGATCACTTTACCGAGTTTGAAATCGGTAGGTTCATCGCGGGTATAAGAGGAGTCGAAGCGCTTTCCGTTCTTGAGCCAACCCGTGTACTCGACCACCACTTTGTCGCCGAGTTTGGGGGAAGCGCCGGATCCTTCCTTGAGATCCTTGTATTTCAAGCCGCTGGCGGTCTTGGTGTATTCGCCATCGGCCACCTTTTGCGGCGCTTCAGGGGGGACGCGTGGGGGCTTGGGGGCGCTGACGCCCTTGAGCTCGACGTCGAACACCAGGGTGGCGCCGGCGGGAATGTCCGGTGGGTAGCCACGTTGCCCATATGCCAAATTGGCGGGAATGGTGAGCTGGCGTTTCCCGCCGACCTTCATGGACATCAGTCCTTCATCCCACCCGGGGATGACTTGGCCGACGCCGATCGCAAACTCAATGGGTTCGGGGCCGCTAAAGGAGGAGTCGAACCGCTTTCCGTTGCTTTCGAGCCAGCCGGTGTATTCGACGATCACGCCGCCGCCCTTTTCGGGGCTAGGTCCGGTGCCAACGACGATGTCAGCGTATTTAAGGCCTGTTTTGCTGGTTTTGACGTCGGCGGCTGCGACCGCCGTAGGCGCGTCGGGTGGCCGACGCTCGTCGGAAGCGGCAGTCACCTCGGGGGGAGGAATGGCGGTATCAGCTACCAAATCCGCGGTGGGCGTGGGTTCGGTCACCGCAGGTTTGCTGGTGCCTTTGGCGATGAGTCCGAGCGCTGCCGAGCCAAGCACGGCCGCGACAATGATTAGGATGACGGTACGATTTTGTTTCACAGGGACTCCGAAAGTGTCCCGTTCCCGGTACCGCGGCGGCAGGAGGGTGACAAGTCAGTGGGTGGCGAGCCAGCCTCCGACGATGCCCACGCAGGAAACTATCGCTCCGCCCATAAAAACAAGGATGGAGCCGATCAACGGGATGATGACCCGAGGTTGCAGTAACGCGCCGCTCTGGTAGCGGTACCAGTAGTTGTAGGCGTCCCGTGCAAACGGAATCTTCGCGATCATTCGCGAGCGAAGCTGGCGCTCCGCTTCACTCGCAAGCGCATTCCCGAGCCCACCTTGCCGATCGTAGCGACCCATTCGGCCCCCTTGTTGGCCCGCAAACAAGAAACGCGACCGTCCGGCCGCGTCCTCATCTTACCACTGGAAGCGCACGCTGGAGGCCTGATGGCCAACCGCGGGTGAACCTACTTCTTCTTCGCGCTTCCCTGGCGAGCTTTGAAGCGAGGGTTGCTCTTGCAG
>SYKL01000366.1 GCA_005797785.1 Pseudomonadota bacterium
GGGCGTAAGCGGTGGCTCGCAGTTCAAATCGGTTTCGAAACCGCCCTGGACGGTTCGGCCACGTCGCCACCACGCGAACGCCCCCTCCGGCGGCCGTAAATCCTCCGGTAACATACGGTCCGAACTGAACGCTTTTTGAGCCCGCCAAGAAACCGACCGAGCCCGTCGCAAACTGGCGCATCTTCAATCCATCCGGTCGAACATGCACATAGAAGGGCGCACTTTCCGCGCCCACCCACCATTTCAAAGGGCCTTTTCCAAGTGTGCAGTTTGCGGCCACCAATGGGGAAGCGGTCGCCTCCCAGGGGGACCCGCCAACGGTCTCCCAAGTCGTATTTGCACCGATCAAATATGCGCCCGCAGCCACGCCCACCGACCAACCACACGGAGAGGGTTCTCGCCACGCCACCGCTTGGGGTGCTTCCGCCTCGGTCGGCTCCACGGTGGGCGTGGCACCCGCCAACCCCGCAAACAACGCAATCACCGACCACATGGCGTCCTCGGTTGGCAGGGTACCACCCCCAGCCAACATCGCCTACCTTCAAATCGAAGCTCCAGCGCGCGGTCGGCGCCTTCCGCAGGTCAAGCTATGGATTCACGGCTTGTGCGGCCGCCATTTCCTTCACAGCCTCCTCGGTCCGACCGGCCGCCAAATGCCACGCCGAACGGATGCGGTGCGTATCCGCGCGATCGGGCTGTCGTTTCTCCGCCTCCAAAAGCCATTTTCCGACTTCATCAGCAGGCGCACCCAACCGCAAGAGGGTGTCCGCCAAAAGTACACAGTAGAGCGCTTGCTTTTCGTCGTGGTGCGCCGCTTGCTCCAACAGGGGCCGTGCCAATTCATAGCGGCCTAAGCCATAATATGCGAGGCCTCGGCCGGTTCGGACCGACGGACTGTCCGGCGCCCGCTCCAGAACCGGCAGAGCGCTCTCGAAATCACCTCGACGAACGTCGTCTAATGCGACGAGCAGCCGAGCTTCAGGGTCCTCCTCCTTCGCCAACACGGCCTCGGCGTCTTCGCGCGATCCGGCAAAATCTCCTCGAAGTTCGCGGCAACTGGCTCGGATCACCCGAAGGCGCAGCGCATCGGGGGCGCGCGTCAGGCCTTCCGCCACCGACAACTCCGCCCCTTCGCAATCCCCCAGACGACGCTGACTTTCCGCCAACATCGCCCAACCCGGACCGAACCCCGGACGTCCAGTAGTGAGCGCCTGAGCGATCGTTCGCGCTTCCCCGGGGTTTCCCAACGCCAGCGCGATCTCCGCATCTCGCAACTGCAAAAGCGGCAACGATCGCCCCGACTCCCGAAGTGGCACCAACGCCTCCGCCGAACCAACGGCGTCCCCCGCCCGCAATCGCGCCGTGGAGAGCCACCACCAACCTGCGCCCACCTGCGGGTGTTCCTCGGTGAACGCCTGCAATGCAATGGCAGCCTCGGCCGGCGGCTTTCGGCGTTGAGCGTCGAGAAGATCGGCGAACCGCTCCGGAAGATCCGGATGATCCTTAGGATCCACCAACTCTTGTGCAGGAAGCGGCCATCCTTCCGTATACCCGAGGGCGATAAAGCGTTCGTCCGGCGACTGGCGCGCGCTTCGCGGAATATCCACCGCTGCCGCCAGCTTTCCGGCGATCTCTGGGTATTGCTCGACGACATTCTGAGTCTCACCCGGGTCCGTCGTCCAGGCGTACAACTCAGGTCTCGGCGCGGCAATATAACGCCATTTTGTATCTTGAACCACGCCAATCGAGGCCATCCCCCAATGCCATTCTGGAAGGACCGTCGCGCCTTTCACGAGTTCCTCCCGAGATTGTCGCACGTCCGTTCCCCGGCCGAAATCCCCCCCGGTGGCCGCACGCCACAATGTTGCCGGCACATCTTGGGTGGATCGAGGTTGCATCACTCTTTCTGGCGCAACCCCCTCCCCCCAGAGGATCATTGGCACCCGAAGGGTCGAACGGTACAACAACAATCCATGCGTTCGTTCGCCATGATCCCCTCTTCCTTCCCCGTGATCGCCGACGATCAACACCACCTTTGGCCGGTCGGAAGCGTCCAGAAATTCGCCGAGTTGATCATCGATGTAAGCGATCTCGGCCAAATATCCGTCTGACCATTGGTCGGAAAACGGCGCGGGAGCCTGGTACGGCAGATGCGCATCGTACAGGTGGATCCATGTAAACTTCGGTCGTTCGTCCGACCATTTGGCCGCCGAGGCCAAAACGGTCTCCGCAGAGTGCTCCAGCAGACGCCCATTCGAATGGGTCGTATCAAAACCATCGACGTACGTATCGAATCCCTGGTCCAGTCCAAACTCGGAATCCAAGACCATGGAACCCACAAATGCCCCCGTGGCATACCCCCGTTCCGAAAAGGCCTCCGCCAACGTCCGAACCTGTGGGGCCAACGGCCCATCGCCATTGTCCAACAGCCCATGCTCTTGGAGAGAAAGTCCTGTTAGTAAGCTCGCATGTGCCGGAAGGGTCAACGGTGCAGTGGTCATCATTTCGTCGACAACCACCCCCTCGGCGCCCCACCGATCGAGGTGGGGGGATGGCGACGGACTTGCGCCATAAACGCCGAGAACATCCGCTCGAAGGGTATCCAACGTCACCAGGTAGACATCCGGGGCGGGCGCCGAACACGCCGCCAACAACATCGCAGTAAACAACCTTCGATTCACCGGATTTCAAAGATCGCGTCGATCTCCACGGCCACCCCAAACGGCAAGCTGCTCGAGCCCACCGCCGCGCGGGCGTGTTTTCCGGCGTCGCCGAACACCTGAATCATCAGCTCAGAAGCGCCATTGATCACGGCAGGATGGTCCACAAACTCGGCGGGGCACGCCACAAACCCACCCAATCGGACGCACCGAACCACCCGGTCGAGATCCCCTTCGCACGCCGCCTTCAGTTGCGCGAGCACATGCAGGCCCACCAGGCGCGCCGCAGCTTTGCCCTCGTCCAACGAGAACTCCACACCAACGCGCCCGATGTACTTCCGCTCACCCGCCCAACTCGGAATTTGGCCCGCAATAAATACAAGATTGCCAACGGTAACAAACGGCACGTACATCGCCGCCGGCGTCGCTGGGGTCGGCAACTGAATCGCCAATTCGGACAACCGTGACTCGATCCTTCCCGCCATCATCCCCTCCATGCTACAGCTGGTACGCCGGTTTCCTCAAATCCGCAACCTCTATCGCGCACGGTGTGCCACAATCAACGCTCCACAGCGATCGCTGTCCGTGGTTTCAAGGAGTATGGATGTCCGCGAATAAGGGTAGTTTTTGGCGGAAAGTCGCCGGCGCGTTCGTAGAAATGGACGACCCTGCACCTGGCGCTCCGGCGCCCAGCTCCGACGCCGATGCCGCAGAAACCGCAGCTCTGGTCGCGCAATTGGATGGAAGCGCCAAACCCGCCCCTCCCCCCCCGACGATCAAAATCGACATCGAGGAGGGCCAAGCGTTCTCAGAAATCTACAACAAAGCCGGTGTTCCCGTGGTTCACCAGACCGCCGAGCAATTGCTGACCATCCTGGACGGCTTAGCGGCGATGCCCAAAGAGGCCTGCCGCCTTGCCATCAAGGCGATGGATGACGCCGATGACCGATGGACGATCGCCGACGTCCAGACCGACGCCGAGCGCAAGCGGCAGGTCTTGCAGGGCGCGATCGATGGACTTCAAAACCGGATCTCCGCCGCGGAAAAATCCGCCATGGCCGAAAGAGAGTCCGCAGACAACCTTCTCTCTGAGGCGGAAGCCGCGATTCTGGCGCAAATCACTCAACTTCAAACGGAATTGGAAGAATTTCGCACCGCAGCCGTAGCCAAAAAAGCCGCGGCAGACGCCCAGGTGGCAGCGACCCGCGACGTCGTTGCGCGCGAGTCCGCTCGGTTGCAGAGCGAGCTGTTTCGGCTTTCTCGCGTCACCGCTTTTTTTGAAACCACCTCGCCGATCAACGTTCCCCCACCCCTTCCGCGCGGCTAGACTTCCCTATGGCCGAAGCCCCAAAACCGTTCCGCGAAGAGGAGGTGTCCTACCTCGGCGAATTGTTGGGTCACCCCCTCAATCTTTCCGGGTTCCTCACCGCTATCACGGCGGGTGCCATCCTTTCGGTCGGGTTTGGCTTGGCCCCGGCCGCGATTCCCATTCTGCTGTACGTCGGCGGCCAGGCCATTATCGGTCTTTTTGTTCCCTCGTCGCCCATTTTTCGCGAATACGTCAACCGAAAAAAACGGGCCGAATACCGTGAAGGCATGCGCGCCCATCTACAGGAGCAGATCGGCCAGCGGATCAAGAGGCTTCAGCTAGAAGATTGGGAAGATCTCGCCCGATACCAGCAACGCTATACCCAGATGCGCGATCGGCTGTCCCAGCTGCTCCGCCTCGCCAGCAACGGAAGTTCAGGTTTATCCACTTCCGACCTCGAACGTCTCGACGATGCCACCGTCGACTACCTTCGGCTCGTCTATCGCCGCATCTTGCTCCACGAACGCCTTCATGCCGAAGATGCACGCTCGATCGAACAGCAACTCGCAGACATCCAGTACCAACTTCACCAAGATCACTCCGGCGTCGACCGAAAACGCTTGGAGCAAGCCCACTCCGACTTGACGCGCATGTTGGAACGCCGCGCCGGGCTTCCCGCCAAAGATGCCGCAACCGCCGCTCAATTGATCACCATGAGCGAAGCTTTTGAAGAGATCTACCATCGGGTAACCACAGACCCCACCTCCGAAGGGGTCGGCGAATTCCTCCGAGAGGCCACCGAGCGCCTCACCATCGAGGAAGAACTAGCGATGTCGGTGGACGAAGAGCTGGACCAACTCTCGCGGCGCAAGGCATCCATCCGCCTGCTTCAATAGGGCCTACTACGGTGCTTTTGGCGCCGCACAACGATCGAAATCGGCCTCTGTCGGCGCGAAGACGACGGACAGGTTCACCGTCACCGGGCGATCCAGCGCGGCGGGACGCTCCATCGCCTCCCCCAAACACCGGTCGAAGTCTGATTCTGCAGGAGCGTCCACCGTGTCCACGAGAACGGAACGAGAAACCGCATCGTTTCCGACGTCAAAGCGAACATCCATCTGTCCGCAAAAGTCGCCTTTGGCCAGCGCATCGGCGTAGCACTTCTCCCATAGCCGCCAATTGGCATCGTAGAACGCCTTCGAACTCCCGGCATCTTCGTCGGAAAAGTCGATTTTCCGGATTTCCAGATGGCCGGCGCGAAGCCTAAAATCCGCCTGTAAGCTCGGCGCTTCGATCACCGGCTCCACCCACTCTTCGACGACGGGTACAGGTTCCGCCGCCCCGCAGCCGACCAACAGCACCATTTGGTAAAGTACTTGACTATTCTTCAAGGGAGATCCCCAACCGGTCTGCAAGTTGATGCCTTTGAATGCCATAGTACTTCGCAAGGGCGATCGCAGGCGCGGGCTCCCCGTCGGGGCGCTCTCGCGACGCGGTGATCATCAGGTTTTTCGCCGTATGTTCGGTGGCCACAAACTCAAACACCCGGGCGCGATAGCCGACGGCCTGCAGTAACTCTGCGCGAAGCGCATCCGTGGCGATTTCCGCCTCCCGCTCCAGCAGAATCCCGTGTTTCCAAGTGGATTCGAGCGCTACCGGCGGCCTGAGCTGAGGGCGGCATTGTTTGTGGCAACATGGCGCCACCATCAACCAACGTGCATTTGCCAGAACGCCGTTGGCAAGTGCATCATCGGTCGCAGTATCGCACGCATGAAGGGCGATAACCAAATCCACGCCTTCCAACGGGGTATCCGCGATCGAGCCCAACATGAACTTCAAATGGGCGAAACCACAGCTCGTCGCAACCCGATTGCAGTGGTCAACCAAGTCGGCTCGGCGCTCCACCCCCACAATCTCCGCCTCTAAACCTATTTTCTGGACCCATTCGGCAACAGCAAAGGTCAAATAGCCCTTGCCACACCCCATATCGACAATTCGTAGCTTCGGTGGAAGCTCCTTTCCCAGCCAATGCTCCAGAAGTTCGACAAAGCGCTCAATCTGACGGCCCTTGGCCTCCATACCCGGTTTTAGTCGGCCGTCCGCAAACAGGCCAAGTCCCTGCCGCCAATCGGAAGAGGGGTCCAAACGCCGAACTTTTTCGCGGTTGTGCGCGACGGGCGCCTCCGCATGAGCTGCCGGCCCGCGACGAAAAATCCAATTCGGGCCTTTCTTATCCAGATAGAAGACAGCCTCAGTGGTATGCAGGCTTGCGGACAAAAAGCCGTGCGACAACTGTTCTTTCAGCCAGTCGGTCGCCTCCGACTCACGATGATTCTCCGTCATGTCCCGAGTTGCAAACCTGGAAACCACGGAGACTCGCTTTCCAGCCTTCAACTCGACCGTGCGAAGCATCACTTTCTGCGGCCCTTCCGCCGTCACGGGGCGCGACAAGGTGGCCTTCACCAGAGTTCCATTGGTGAGCGCACTCTCCCACGCCGTCAGCCAGCGTTGACAAGCCTCCTGGTTCAAACTCCCTCCTCAAGCCCCTATAGCGGGATCCCAACGGTCCTCAACCTACGGTTCAAATTTCCTCGTCGATCGAACCGGACGGAAATATCGATGTCAGCTCTGACGAATCGATCGAGGTCGACATGAATCGCTGGTGGTATGGACTGTGGATCGCCGTTGGATCCTGTATCTTATCGGGCCGACCCGCCATCGCCGAACCTGGTCCCGAGGAGGCGCCCATGCCCAATGGTTTGACGATTCGCCTGAGCGACGCCGACGGAAACCCGACGGCGGCCGCCTCACCTGCCGCGACCACGCCCCTCTCTGACCAGGAGATTGAGCGCCTTTTGCAAAGGGTACCCCCAGTCGCCGACGGTTCGGCTTCTGAATTTGCGATCCGGCCCGCCAGCACGCCGCGCCCCAAGACGGGTACCAACGTCGAAATTCCCTTTCCACCGCCCGGAGGACCTGAAGCCCCGACGCCGGCCTCCGGTCCCCTGCACGTCCTCCGGTATTCGCCCGAAGGTGAAGTGTCTGTTATTCCTAATCTTTCCGTGACCTTCTCGCGTCCGATGGTGGCGCTCACCGCACAAGAGGAAGCGGCCAAAACCGTTCCGGTGGAGCTCTCCCCCGACGTTCCAGGAAAATGGCGTTGGTTGGGCACTCAGACCCTGGTGTTTACGCCAAGCGCCACCGATGACACCGGCCCTCGGTTTCCCAAGGCGACGCGGTTTGAAGTGCGCGTTCCCGAAGGTACCCAGGCCGCGGACGGCACTCCGATAGACAAGCCTCTTGTCTATAAATTTCAGACCCCGCCGCCCTCCGTTGAGTATTTTTACCCCAATGGAGGCCCGCAACCACTCCAGCCCGTGCTCGCCCTTCGTTTTGATCAGGCGATCGATCCCCGCGCCGTTCTGCCGCACCTGATCCTGAAGGGCGCAGGAAAAACTTGGCCGCTCCACCTCGCCACTCCTGAAGATCGGGCTTCCTTTCCGTGGTCGCAGGGCCTGGAGTCTTCGGGCCTTCCCAGCCGCGTCATCGTCGTTCGCTCCACGGCGACTCTGCCGCCCGCAACCGCCTTTCAGCTGATCGCGGACGCCGGCACCCCTTCTGCGGAAGGGCCCCGCACTACGCCCAAGCCGCTGTCTTTCAGCTTTGAAACCTATCATCCCTTCAAGGTTACCGAAGCCCGCTGCGGTTGGAACGATGTGTGCCGTCCCAGCGACAATTGGCAGATCGAATTCAACAATCCGCTAGGAGCAATTGACACAACGAAAATCAAGATTGAACCATCAATTCCCGGGCTCACCATCCAGTCCTGGGGCAACTACATCCACTTCAGCGGCGAAAAGACCGGTCAAACCACCTACACCGTCACCCTCCCCGCCGACCTGCCGGACGCGTTCGGGCAAACCCTTCGAAAGGCGACCCCGCTCACCTTCAAGGTCGGACCAGCAGAATCTGCTCTCGGTGGTCCCGGCCAGGAGTTTTTGGTCCTCGATCCTCGCTCCCCGGCGGTATTTCCGGTCTGGTCGGTGAATCATCCACAGCTCAAGGTCAGCATTCACGAGGTAAAACCCGATCAATGGCGGGAGTGGATCTCTTGGCGACGCGAGCATTCCAGCGCCTCCCAAGACCCCCACCCCCTACCCGGGAGAAAGCTGTTCAGCGGTTCGGTGTCGCCGAAGAAAAATCCGGATCGACTTGTAGAAACAGGCATTGACCTCCAACCGTACGCCAAAGACGGCACCCACCAATTCCTGGTTCATGTCGAGTCGACAACCCCCGTCAAAGAATACTGGCAACGCCAGGAAGTGCTAGCCTGGGTGCAAGTCACCAACATCGGGCTGACCGCCTACAGCGATCAGCAAGACCTCGTGGTTTGGGCCAACCAACTGACCGACGCTTCCACGCCGCCTACGGAAATCTTGCTTTACCCCGAGCAACTCAAGGTCACTACCGACAAGCACGGCCTGGGCCGGATGCAGCTGCCCGAGCGAAACGCGCAGGGCGCCCAATGGTTGGTGGCCCGTCAAGGAGACGACGTCGCCATTCTGCCGCAAGATCCGTCATGGTGGGCCGACTATGGCAGCTGGTACCGAAGCGATCCTCAGGACCGCGCCTCGTGGTTTGCCTTCAACGATCGTGGCCTGTACCGCCCCGGCGAAACTGCCCATGTTAAGGGATGGATCCGCAACTTCCGCCCCGGAAAGAGCGGCGACATCTCCGCCATCCGTGGCCTCCATACCATCCAATGGAAGTTCGATAGTGTGAATGGGGAAAATCTCGGAGCCGGTAGTATCCCGGTGTCGGAAGCCGGGGGTTTCGATCTCAACCTCGCCATTCCGGCCAATGCACACCTTGGAAACTCCTATTTGACTCTGTCCGCCGACGGGCATAGTTCCTCCATGCTGTACATCAACGTTCAGGAGTTTCGACGTCCTGAATTTGAAGTGACCGCCTCCTCTGGCGCGGGTCCTCACCTGCTGAGCGGTTCGGCGATCGCCGAGGTATCGGCCAAGTATTTTGCCGGCGGCGGCCTCCCCGGAGCCGAGGTCAATTGGAGCGTGTCCAGCACCGCGACCAGCTTCGTACCGCCCAATCGAGGGGAATACCAGTTTGGGGCTTACGTTCCGTGGTGGCACGAATGGTACGGTGGGGAAGCCTACGAAAACTACCAAGTGCATTCCGGGCGCACGAACAGTCGAGGAACTCACTCCCTCAAACTCGACTTTGTCTCCATGAATCCGCCGCGAGCGACATCGGTACGCGCAGAGGCCTCCGTTCAGGACGTCAACCGCCAAACCTGGACTTCCACGACCACTCTGCTGGTCCATCCCTCCCAATGGTATGTCGGCCTCAAAACCGATCGCGCTTTTGTGGACAAAGGCCAAGAGGTCAAGGTCAAAGCCATCATCGTCGACATCGATGGCAATGAGATTCCCACAGCCAGCACCTCGCTCTCCTTCCGCCGGGGCAGCGATACCGCCGAAGCGTGCACCACGGTTTCCAGCGGAAGTTGCCGGTTTCGGCCGTCCGTCGGTGGGGTCTACACCCTCACCGCGGAGGTTCGCGACCCCGAAGGCCGACTCAACCAAACCGAAACGCAAATTTGGGTCTCCGGAGCCGAACTCACGCCCGACCGGCAGCTCGACAGCGGCACTGTTGAACTGATCCCCGAAAAACGCCAGGTACTTCCCGGCGAGAAGGCGAAATTCCTCGTACAGGCGCCGTTCAGCCCCGCCGAAGGTACGCTTACCGTGCGCCGTTCGGGCTTGATCTCGGTGCAACGCTTCCATATGGACGGCTCCACCACCACCCTCTCTTTCGATGTCGAGGAGAGCCACATTCCAAACCTGGAGTTTGTGGTCGATCTTCAAAGTGTGGACAAATCCAAACTCGCACACGCCACCGGGTCGATCACCTTGGAAGTCCCTCCGGCATCGCGCACGCTCGCCGTCGCGCTTGCGCCGGACAAATCTATTCTTTCGCCGGGAGGATCGACGGATGTGGTTGTTCGCGTGCTGGACCCCTCAGGTCGCCCGGTACCCAATGCCGAGGTAGCACTCATCGTTGTGGATGAAGCGGTCATGTCCTTGACCGGCTACCGCATACCGGATCCGGTATCCTTCTTTTACGCCCGCCGAAGCGGCGATGTGGCGTCGGTGGCCAACCGCCCGTACCTCTGGCTCGGTCGGATCGGCGCCGGAAAACCCGGCGAAGTTCCCGCTGACGGCGTTTTTGGCGCGTCGATGGACTACGAGCGCAACATGGCGGGCGGCGAGGCCATGGCCATGCCAGCCGTCGCCGCTCCCCCTCCTGAACCCAGCAAGAAAATGGCAGAATTGGCGATCGAAGAACAGGACTCCGGCGGAAGCTCCGAGCCGGTCCAAGTCCGCACCAACTTTTCGGCGGTCGCTCTGTTCGAGCCAAAAGGCAAGACCAATGCCAAGGGAGAGCTGAAACTCAGCGTCAAACTTCCCGACTCTCTCACCCGCTACCGGATCACCGCTGTGGTGGCCGCCGGTGAAAAACACTTTGGAAGCTCTGAAAGTGCCGTCACCGCTCAATTGCCCCTGATGGTTCGCCCATCGCCGCCGCGTTTTCTGAATTTTGGGGATCGTGCAGAAATCCCCGTAGTCATTCAAAATCCCGGAGATCGACCGATTCAGGTATCCGTGGCTTTGGCGGGATCCCACGTCAACCTCGGCCGCGGCCAGCGCGACGGTTTCCGTCTCGAAGTTCCCGCCCAAGACCGGGTTGAAGTTCGCTTTCCTGTCAGCACGCAATCGCCAGGAAAGGCCAGTTTCCAAGTGATCGCCGCCACCAAGACCGATGCGGACTCGGCCGCATTCGATTTCCCGATTTGGACCCCGGCGACGACCGAAGCGTTCGCGACCTACGGTGAACTCACCAATTCCGTCACCCTACAAGGCGTACAAGCCCCCTCCGACGTTCACACTGCGTTCGGAGGCCTCACCGTTCAGACGAGCTCCACGCAGCTCCAGGCGCTGACCGACGCGGTGTTGTACCTGCAGGCCTACCCCTACGATTGCAACGAGCAAATCGCTTCCCGCATTCTGAGCATCGTGGCGCTCAAAGACGTCCTTCGCGCGTTCAATGTGCCCGAACTTCCTTCGGAAGAAGAGCTCCAACGTTCGGTTCGGCAAGACATCGAAAAGTTGCTCAGCCGCCAAAACAGCGATGGCGGCTTCGCATTCTGGAGCAGCGGACAAGAATCGTGGCCGTACCTGTCGGTTCATGCGGCACATGCCCTGGCCCGCGCTCGAGAAAAGGGGTTTGAGGTCCCTTCCCAAAATTGGGACCTCCTGCTCGAACACCTCCGCAACATCGACCGTCATATTCCAAAATGGTATTCCAACGAAGCCAAGGATGCGATCCGGGCCTATGCGTTGCTCGCGCGACACCGCATGGGGGATACCGACGGAAAAGACGCCCGCGCCCTCGTTCAACGGGCAGGCGTCGAAAAGCTCAATGTTGAAAGCCTGGGAATGTTGCTTCCCGTACTTTCTGCGGTTCAAGCGCCGGAAGTACCTGCCGTGCTCCGCCAGCTCGAAAACCGCGCCACAGAAACCGCGAGCACCGCGCAATTCAATACCTCCATTTCCGATGGTTCCTACGTGCTTCTGCACAGCAGCCGCCGCACCGATGCGGTGATCTTGGACGCATTGATCGAAGTGTCCCCCAAGCACGATCTGATCCCCAAGGTAGCGCGCGGTCTTTTGGCGCATCAGGTCAAGGGGCACTGGGCGAACACCCAAGAGGACACCTTTGTGCTGTTGGCACTCGATCGCTACTTCCGAGTTCATGAGGGTGTGACGCCGGATTTTGTGAGCCGGGCCTGGCTCGGCGACCAATTTGTCGGCGAGCACGCCTTCAAAGGTCGAACCACAGAGACATCGGTGGTGCGCATCCCCATGGCCCAGGTCGGAACGGAACCTTTGACCCTCCAGGCCGACGGCGAAGGCCGCATGTACTACCGGTTGGCGATGGATTATGCGCCTAAAGCCCTCGATTTGAAGGCGTACGACGCTGGATTTACCGTTCTACGCACCTATGAGCCGATCGACAACCCCAGCGACGTCCAACGAGCACCGGACGGTTCCTGGAAAGTCCGCGCAGGAAGCCGGATTCGCGTTCGGGTGTCGATGGTGGCATCCGCCCGGCGCTACCACGTCGCCTTGGTCGATCCTCTTCCCGCAGGATTAGAGGCTGAAAACCCCGACTTGGCCACGACGGCGTCCGCCCCTTCCGATCCCGCTACCTCCGACCGCTGGTGGCGTGGAACCTGGTACGAACACACCAATCTCCGCGATGAACGCGCAGAAGCGTTCACCACGCTCCTGTGGGACGGCGTGTATGAGTTCACGTACACCGCCCGGGCTACCACACCAGGACAATTCATCGTTCCGCCCGCGAAAGCTGAAGAAATGTACGCTCCGGAGACTTTCGGGCGATCCGCAAGCGATCGGATGACCATCGAGTAGCGCGCCGCACCGGTTTACCAAGGAATCGCAAAGCCCCAGGGTCAGCGATCCAAAGCGGCGAACTGCGTGCTACCGTTGGCCCAGTTAGGAGCGCGATGAGCCTCGAAGCAGGCGGGCAGGCCCAAGTGGCCGCTGCCGACCAGCACATTCTTGCGACCCTGGAGCGGCGCGATTTTCGTGGGGCGGCAGAGCAATTGTCCTCGCTCGTACAGGTGTTTCCAGATCTCGAGCCGGTTGCCGAGGAGCTCTACCCCGCGCTCGACGCCCTGCACCGAGGAGCGCCGGCCGAAGCGTTCTTTCGCTTGTCGCAGGAGACCCGCTACGACTCCCGCACCGAAGATCGCCTGCTCGAGATCACCGCCGAGGATTTGGAGCGCACCAACCACGAACTTCTCGCAGCGGCCGCTTGGTGGGCGACCCGAGACCTGCGAGGTCGTCAAAAAGCCACGCAAATCCTCGGTCGGCTCGGAATCGATACGACGGTGCTTCAAGGGCGCGTGCGAAAGCTCGCGATCGAGCACTACCGAAAACGCATTCAGGCCGATCCAGACGATGCCCGAGCCTGGGAGCAGCTCGCAAAAAACCAGCTTGATTCCGGCGATACCAACGGCGCCTACGAGTCCGGCACCCGGGCGACCACGCTCGACGTCACCCGCGCCGAGGCTGCGGGCGTAGTCGCGCGAATTCTCGCCTCCGAAGGCCGGACAGAAGAGGCCACCGCCTGGATCGAAAGCAATATGACCGCCAACCCCGGCGAAGCTTGGCCGTGGCTGTTGTTGGCGGAATTGCGCGCCCCCATCGCCATTGAGTCTGCGATTCAGGCTGCCAATCGCGCGCTCGAGCTCGCCCCCACCCATTCGGACGCTCTCGCACTGCAGAGGCGACTCCTCCGACAGGACCAGCGCTGGCCCGAACTGGCGGATCTTCTCGAACAGATGATCGGGCAAACCCTTAAAATGTCGGAGTTGTCTGAACTTCACGCCGAGCTTGGGGAACTATTAGTAAAGCGACTTAACCATCCAATCGAAGGACTCGCGGCCACGCAGCGGTCCGATTGGTTCCGGGATCGGCCCGCCGTGTTGGCTTGGTACTGGCAGAGTCTCGCGGAAGGCCAAGATGATCCCGCCGTTTGGGAGGAAGTGGAGGAGTTCTTCTACGTAAACGAGCTGTGGACCGAACTCGCGCGTCTGCTTGTCAAGAAAGCAGAACACTGCTCCAATGAAGACCTTTTGCCGGTGATGGACGAACTCGCGTTGGTGTACGCCATGGAGCCCGCGGGTACCGAATCGCTGTTCTATGTGCTTCGTACCCAAATTTCCCGAGCCCGCGATCCCCAATTGCGGGCTCAACTCGAACAACGCCTTCAAAACGCCGAACAACGACCGATCGCGCGCTCCCCCACTCCTTCCGCGCCCAAAAACACCGTCGGGGTCCTGCTTGCGGTGATCGCGGCATGCGGAATCGTTGGAGCCGTCGTCGCGGCGTTGTTAATCACCCTCACCTGGGGCTTAGGATGAGCGAAACACCCATCGCCCTGGACTCGGCAGTGCTGTACCAAGCTCTTTTGTCGCGCGTCGAGCGGAAAATCCGCACGCATGGCGAACTGGTGTTGCCCTGCGCTCCCGCCCTCCTCGAAGAATACATGACCCGAATCACCGGAATGTGTTCTTTGATGGGGAAGAAATTCTCAGCAACCGAAGAGGTTCACCTCCGCGACATTCTCGAGCCCCGCCTCAAAAAAGGGTTCGCGGATTCGCCGCATTCGGTCATCCGATTCTCCTGGAAGCCCGAAGATCCGCCCGGTACCGGGATCGATTACACCTTGGCGCTCGAAACGTCGGGCATGACCGATCAATATGAGTCTTGGGCACAAAACAAGACCCCCCCTTTGTTTGGCGCCCACGCCGACGCCAAAGTGCTGGCTGTCGCGCGCACGCTCGGCGATCCCTCGCTCGCTCCGATCCTCGACATCGGCGCGGGTCCAGGACGAAACTCGATTCCCCTGGCGCGCGCCGGTTTTCCCGTCACCGCTCTGGAGATGACCGCCGGATTCGTCAACCAGTTGACGAATTCTGGGGAAGGCCTGCCCCTGGATGCAGTACAGGGAAATATCCTCCATGAAACCGTCGAACTTCCCACCAGTCACTACGCAATGGTGATCGTCTCCGAGGTCACCTCCCATTTTCGCACCGCCGAGGACCTCCGCACGCTTTATCGGCGAGTTTCCCAGTGTTTACGACCCGGTGGCTTGCTCGTCGTCAACCTGTTTCTGGCAGCTGCAGAGTACGCCCCAGGTCCATTGACCCGGCAGGTTGGTGAATTGACCTGGAGCAACTTCTTTACTGGCGGAGAGGTTCGCGCAGCGGTGGTCGGGCTTCCACTGGAGGTGTTGTCCAGCGAGTCCGTGCACGATTTTGAGCAGGCGCACCTGCCCATCGAAGCCTGGCCGCCAACCGGCTGGTTTCGAGGTTGGTCGCAGGGTTACGACATCTTCCACCTGGAAGATCAAGCGCCCCCGGTTCACCTGCGCTGGCTGGTCTACCGCCGCACGGAATAGTAAATCACTTGACTATTCCGGCGACGAAAACTACTCTTCGGACTCGGCAAACAGCTCGTTGACCAAGGCGTCGGCCACGTCCGCCACCTCTTGGACCATCGCTGCAAACGATGCGACCGGAAGCCCTTCCAAAAGAGCGCCGGCCTCCACGGCCAGAGATTCCTCGCCTTCATCCTCATCTTCCGCGATGTATACCCGGGTAAACAACGCAGGCCCCAGCCCGCGGAGAACGTCGGGCAGCGCCGAAGCGAGATCTTCCGAGTAAGGTCCGGCATCATGGAACGCCACGACCACCTCGCCATCGGTGTAGACGGATACCGTCTGCTCGCGATCGCCGTCGCCATCGTCAGAATCGCTCACGGAAACCGACAGGTGGGCCAGCTCCGCATCGTCCGCGTCAAATTCCACTTCGGCGCCCAACTCGGCGGCCGTCTTCTCGATCAAAGCTCGAAATTGCATGGTCCCCTCGCTGGTCAGTTGTCGTGCGCGTCTTCCAAACCCATCAGATCCGCCAAGTGACGGTACACCCGCTCGTACTGGGCTTCATCGGCAATATCCCCGAGCTCCGTACCTTCTTCGCCACCGCGGCGGTATTCAAACACGCAGACTTCCATGTCCCCCTCGCCACCGCCGAGATCTTGCTCAGGCGCCAGGAGCGCATATTCTTTCGCGCCGACCTCGCTGATCGCGAGAACAACCCAAGTCTGCTGCTCTCCCGCCTCTCCCTCGAGCACAAACCGCTCGGCGTCCGCAAAGGGCTTGATCGGCGTTGGCGTTTCCTCGGGCATCGCGTCCTCCGCGCCCCACGTAACCCGCAACGGGCCCAGCGGGATGTGCTACGATCGCTGCAACACACGGGAGCGGCGATGTGGTGGTTCCTGGGATCAGCGGCGCTGGCAAGCCCCTATCTCCCCGAAGGAGATCGCGTCGTTCAAGGGACGGTCTCTGCATTCGAACATGGAAATCTCCGCACCCAATGGGAGCTTTCGCAGGCGCTCGACTTTGACGTGATGCTGCCTTCGGAGCCAGCCCCGGTGATCTGCCTGCAGGTGACCGACCTGGTGGCCGGGGATCTGTTCGGTGACACGCTCTGTTTCTGGCGCCTTTCCGAACTGGCGTTCGCCACTCGGTCGTTGAGCGTTGGCGACGAAGGTCTGTGGACCATTCGTGAAACGACCATGGACGAGCATTTTTTCGCACACGAGCCCACCGCGTACGCGCCACGCTCGCCCCTCGCGCCCCCGGCGGCGGAAGGCCTCGAAGCTCAGCTGCTTCTCGAAGGGCGCAAGGCATTTCCGGTCCTGGAAACCACGATCCGCACTGGACCGCCCGAGCAGAAGCACCTCGCCATGGATCTCGTCTCCAAATACGGCCTCCTTCCTCTGATCCCCACGGTGTTGGACGCGCTCACCGATACCCAATTGGCGCCTCGACCAAACCACCCTTTGGGAGAGCCGATCGCGATGATCGCGGAACGCGAATTGTTGGAACTCGGCGAACGCCTCGACGGCATCGCCCCCGATCAACGCACAGGTGGCCGATTTTCAGCCGGTACCCTCGATCCTTCTGCTCAAGCCGCCGCCGTGCAGACCGACTGGCGGACCTGGTGGGAACACTGGAAGAAAAACGGCCCTCCTCGCCGCGAAAACACCCAGCCGGGCCACAAGTAGCCCACGGCGGTAGTTCATGAATGCGAACGTGATCGCCCTCGGGGTGGTCAGCCTGCTGACCGACGCTTCGAGCGAGATGGTCATCCCCTTGCTTCCCCTTTTTCTTTCGAGGGAATTGGGCGCCGGCCCACTCGCACTGGGGGCGATCGAGGGAGCCGCCAACACCGTTTCCAGCCTCCTGAAGCTGGTTTCCGGCCGCATGACCGACTTGAACGGCCGACGCAAACCCTGGATTTTAGCCGGGTATGCATTGGCTGCGTTGACCCGTCCCTTTGTGGCGGTCGCCACCGCTCCTTGGCAGGTGCTGGCGATTCGACTCGCCGATCGAACCGGCAAAGGCCTGCGCTCCAGCCCACGGGACGCCGTGCTCGCCGGATCCGTGCTCCCCGAGCAACGGGCGTATGCCTTCGGTTTTCATCAGGCGATGGATCACCTAGGCGCCGTGATCGGTCCGGCGTTGGCGCTGGTGGCGCTGTGGATCTGGAATGGCGACCTCCGCATGGTGTTCGCATTGTCCGCCATTCCCGCGCTATTATCGTTGGCGGTGGTCGCATTTGCGGTCAAAGACATCGACACCCCCGCGCAACCCCACCGCCCCTTTTTGACCCGGCCGTCGGGTCCCGTGCTCCGTATTCTGGTTCCAGTGACCATTTTCGCGCTTGGCAATGTCAGTGAGACCTTTCTCCTGTTGAGGGTCGGCGGCACCGATGCCGCCGTGACGACCCTCCCATTGCTTTGGATGGCGTTCCATGCGGTAAAAGCGGCGACGTCGGTGCCATTGGGGCGCTGGGCCGATCGCGTCGGCCGACGAACGTCGATCCTGATCGGATGGTCGCTTTTTTCCATGATCTACGCCGGCTTTGCGTTCATCGAACACCCCACCCTTCAAATCGCCCTGTTTCTGACCTATGGACTGGTGCCCGCGTTCACGGACGGCTCAGAAAAGGCGTTGGTCGCCGATCTCTCCAACGGAAAGGAGACTGGCACCGCCTTTGGGTGGTTCAACATGACCACCGGTCTCATCGCCCTGCCTGCGAGCACCCTCTTCGGGGCCATCTGGCAATGGTTCAGTCCAGAAGCGGCATTTTTAACTGGGGCGGCATTTGCTGCCGTCGCGTCGGTCGCGTTGTACGCGCTGATTCCCCGCCGAATACCCACGTAAGGGCTATTCGTCGATCATCCCGTCGCAGTCATCGTCCTTGCCGTTGTTTAGCTCGGTCGCCCCTGGAAAGACCGACGGATCCCCTTCGTCGCAATCCTTGCCTCCCGCGCGGGGATTCTTGTGGCCGTCGCGATCCTGGTCCACATCCCCCACCTCGTAAAAGATGGAACGTCGGGACAAAACGACTCCTGCCTCCCGGAGCACCACGTCGATATCGTAAACCCCTTTACTTTCTCCGGGGGCCACAAACCAGCCGTCCCCCAACCCTAGAAACTGGCCCTCACGGACGACTCCGGTCTGGCGAATGGCCGCATCAAACGTCAATCGTGTGACCTCGCATAGGGTGCTCACCCGCACGTTAAAACGGATCTCTTTGTGTTCGGCAACCAAAGCATCTTCGGGGGTAATTTGCCATGTGGTCGCCATCATTGGGATTTCAACGCTTTTTTCGACAGGCTCCCCGCGCCCGACCTGCACCACCACCCGAACCGTCTGCTCGGGCGCCGCCGTGCCCGACACGCTCACGTCCGCTTTCCCGTCGATCTCCCATTCGGCGACGGTATCGTTCCCTTCGGTCAACGTGAGGATCCCTTTGCCCTTGGCGGTGACTTGGGCCGTCCAATGACCACAATCA
>SYKL01000367.1 GCA_005797785.1 Pseudomonadota bacterium
ATTTCAAAAACCAAGCCCCCTGTGAGCAAGAGCTCCCAGGGGGTTTGTCGTTGGATCTTCGGCAGTTCCCCCGGTGGTTCGGCCAGAGCGAAGTGGTACATCAAATTCGGTGCAATTTCGACATTTTTGATGTGCCACTTGCGCTTCAATCCACGACATCGATCGAGCGACATTTTCAATTGTAAATGTGCGTGTCGGCTACCTTACTTGAGCTTCTTACAAACTCAGGTGACCTATGGTTCGCGCCTTCCTCGGTGTTTTCGCTTTCGCCTATCTCCTGCTTCCAAACGTTGCTTCGGCCTATTCGCCGGGTTCGTGGTGTTCGGAGGTGATCGGTCCGCCGCCGGGTTCACTTGGGGTGGATCCCTTCTATCAAAAATACCTCAATGCAAACGGCATTCCGGTGTTGTCGTCGGCCTCCGTGAGCAACACCGCCCTTCGTCGGGCATGCCAGATCGCGGTGGTAATGCTCGAACGCCGACAAGATGTTCGCATGGAGATGATGGCTCGCGGGGCTCGGTTTGCGATCATCGGCACGGGGCAGGTCACCACCGACATTCCCGAATATCGAAATCTGTACGCCGAATATCCAGGTACCGACTGGAATGTTCGCACCCGCGGCCTCGGTGGCACCGTTGGCCGTCCCGTGGGGCTCACTTCCGAGGAAAACCTGCTTTGCCTGAGCCGCGATGTGTACCGCGGTGAGGACATCTCGGTTCATGAGTTTGCACACACCATCTACAACGTCGGAATTGCCCCGAGAGACCCTAGCTTTGTGTTGAGGACCCAACTCTCCTACCGCTGGGCGGTGAAATACCAGCTGTGGGCCGGGACTTTCGCGGCCACGCACATCGACGAATATTGGGCGGAGGGCGTGCAAGATTGGTACAACGTCAACCTACAGCTCATCCCCGGCAACGGGTTGCACGACTACGTGAATACGCGGCCGGAGCTGTACGATCGGGATCCGGATTTGCACGATCTGATCGGAGAGGTGTTTTCGACCAGCGCCGTTCCGGCGTGCCCGACGAAAGATTCGCCACAGTTGCCATCTGCGACTGGGCTGTGATCGCTCAATGGAGCAATTTGGCGGCTCGCTGTACCTTTCCGGCCGCATGGTTCGGCGGGTGAACGCTCCACTGTGCTACCATGGGCCGTTCCGGGGAGAAAGGCATGTGGTGGTCGATGCTGTGGGGTTGCTATTCATTCCCTCCGGAGCCAGTCATCGACTTGGTGTCCATGGGCGGGACACCCGCTGTCGTGGATACGAAAACCAACTACGACGAGAACGGCAACCTTCTGGACTCGATGGAAGCGGTATTCGTCCAGCCCAAGTGGACCTACCGGATTGGGCCGACCGACCCGGTCGATGAATGGCCCGTGGTTCGATTCGATCGCTTTACAGTCAACTATGAGTTGTCGGGTACCGCGTTGGAGCAGCCCCCGCCGTTTGAGGGAGTGGTTTCTGGGAGCTTGGCGCCCGGCGAAACCGTCGATGTGTCGTTACGTCCCGCGTATTTGGAGCAGATCGCTTGGTTTGCCGAACGCTACGATGGCGCGCCGGTGATGACCACGGCAGTGCTGGAAGTGGAGTTCAAAACGGTGAGCGACCCGCCGGTGTCGGTCACGAAGAGCTGGCCGTTTGAACTTCTGTTTGCCGATGTGCTGTCGGGTGGAATCGTTGTTGCAGAGACGGGGGATACGGACGCGGATACCGACAATGTGAGCATCGACACGGATGACCCGGACACCGACACGGACGTTCCGGAAGTCGACACCGATCCGGACACCGACCAGGATACCGACTCGACGGGAGACAGCGATACCAACGTCGAAAACGCAGCTAACTAGGCGGAGGCTCGTTGGGTGGGAGGCCGAAATCGGGACCGGCTTGAACTTGAGGGACGGCTCGTTTTACGATGAAGGCTCGGGGGCACGATGCGGGCAGTTTGGGCCTTGGCTTGGTTGGCCGGATGTGGAACCGGCGCTCGCGTTGCCGATGTGGCTGGCGATAGTCGAACGGCAAAAACAGAGGGTGGAAGTCTTATCATCGACGGCGGCGCTGCTGCGACGACGGATCGGAAGGTGTCGGTCACGTTGAGCGCTCCCGGTGAGCCGAAGAAAATGTGCATCGGCGAAACAGGCCAGTGTAGCGACTTTTCTAAGTTCAAGGCGACTACACAGTACAAGTTTGCGCGCGACGACGAGGGGCTGAAGTCGCTGACGGCTGTCGTAAAGTACGGCGATGGTTCAACTTTGGTGCTTGGGCCTGCATCCATCCTCTACGATCACACCAAGCCGACGGATCCCGAGGTTTCGATCTCGTCCTATGGACATACGGCCACTCTTCAGTGGTCGGGAGGGTTCGATCAAGGCGGAATTGTTGCCCAGTTGATTTCGGGCCCGTCGGCTTCGAAAGAGCCGAAGAAGTGTGAGGACGGCGTGCGTCTCGAGGGGCACCAGCGGCTCGACTTTCCGGATCTTCCGGAGGGGAAGTGGCATTTTAGAGTATGCAATGTCGATGCGGCGGGAAACGTATCGAAGGGCACGAAGGCGCAGACCAACGTCGTGCACGAGCCTCTGATCGCAGGGCCAGTCCACGTGAATCACCTGCCTGTGCGAGAAGTCACGCTGCGGAACCCAGGCGTTGAGGACACCTTCACATTGAGTATGGGGGGCGTCGACGCCGACGCGTTTGAGCTCATTCCAGGTCCGTACGGCGTTCGGGTGAACGATGGGGTTGTTGCGACGGTACCAACAGGCGAATCGTTCACGTTTTATGTCGCAAGGCGCGAGGGATCCGCAGTCGCGTTGGACGCTGAAGTTGAGGTTGAAGGCCTGTGGAGCACCGTAGACGTGCCGGTGTGGTCGGCGCCGACCACCAGTCTTGGTCTGTGGTTTCGTGCGGATACGCTGGGTGTCGCCGAGGATGAACAGGTCGCAGTTTGGGAGGACCATAGCGGCGGATACCACGATTTGTGGACCTACGAGGGCCACTCCCCACCAACGTTTCGCCACCGGTATGGAATTCCGGGCCTGGAGTTCCCGGGGGCCTACGCGGCCATGTATCAAGGCGATTCCTTTGATTTTTCGGCTTCGACGATACTTATTGCCTGGAAGAGTATGAGCAATTCCGATGCGGAATGGCCGGGTTTGCTCAACTTTGGGGCAGAGGAACACGACTATGACACGCTCAATGGGTTGAACCTGTCCGTCACGGGTTTTTGGGGCACCTTCTCCTTGTACCGGAACCACGATCTGAGCGCGATTGCCGCGGTGGAGCCTGGGGAACGTTCGGTTCTGAGCGCAAGGAGCGGCGATGGGACGGGCGTGGTCGGTGTGAATGGCATCGACGGTGTGGAGGACGAGTACAGCAGCTCCGAAGAAATCCAGTCCTCTGGATTTGTTCTGAATGGTCGTTGGTTGTTTGGTGAACCTCACTGGAACGGTGGAAATCCCACCTACCACGAAGTGATGTTTCTTACGGAGAAGCTGGACGACGCTGAAACCAGGGAGATGGAGTGCTATCTCGCTGCGCGTTGGCAGATTGCGGAACACAACGGAGATTGCTGGGACCTGCGGATGCAGCCGGTGGAAAATGCCATCATGGATTTGGCGAGCTTAGAGGCATACTATAGTGCGGACCACGTTGGGGACGCGTTGCTGTTTGCCGATGCGAGCTTTGTCGAGGGGGACGAAGTGGCGGTGTGGTCGGATCTCTCCGGCCACGAACGCCACGTGTATGGCGAAGCGGCGTTGCCGAGGTTTGAAGTGGCGAGCGCGAACGGTATGCCGGCG
>SYKL01000368.1 GCA_005797785.1 Pseudomonadota bacterium
ATCCACCGTGCCATTGGGCGTATGCCTTTTCAATCAGACTGATCGCCCATTCTTCGCTACCGGAAACCGTGTCTTTCGAATGTGCATACGTGGGAAGCCCGTCCCGTCGAACCAATTGGGCGTCCAGCTCGACGTCGACCACCTCGTTTTCGGCGGAATAGAATCGAACGGCAAATTTGGAAACCTTGCCGTCTCCGCCCTTGATTTGGCGAATCAGACCATCACGAATGCTGTGGTCGGTGTCCGCATAGAGCACGGCCGAGAGGGCTGCGACAAAATAGCAATTTCCAATAGCACCTTGGGCGACATCGTCGAAGCTCACGTCCTTTTCGGCTTGCTGATCGAACAGATCGCCGTCGGCCACCGCGTAGGTGTACGAGGAATGTTCCGGCAAGGCGGCCGGATCTTCAAGGTCAAGGGCGCCCGACAGGTCGGTTTTTGCAGCATTGCCGCCGTCAAGTTCGTACTGCTCGGGAGCGATCACAATCCCAGGGATAAACTTGTCTTCGGGTACGTAGACGTCGAGGTCGACTTCACCGGTGCGCACCATGGTCAGGCTGGGGGCATATTCCACGGGGGCGTCCGCGGTGCAGCCGGTGACCAAAGAAAAAGCGACAATAGAAAGAAGAGAAACTCGGACTTGCATACAGACCTCAAGCTCCAAAGGGAGCGGCGGCAGTTCATACACCAACCCGACGGCGGTGGCAGCCAAAATTTGTGCATTTTGGTGCAATGTTGTTGGCTGTAAACGGCCCGGGTGTCCATTTCAGTAGATGACACCATCAACGATCGGTATCGTCGGTATCGTCGGTATCGTCGGTATCGTCGGTGTCCGCGGGGATAGCGTCGGTATCGGGCATGATTTCACCCCCACGAAAGTCGTATTCGGGCTCCTTTTTGCAACTGGCGCCGAGACAAAGAAGCAGGAGGCAATAGCTGGAAAGTCTCATCGAATCTCCGCAAAACCCGTGCCGGCAGGTGCCGGCACGGCGGTCGGTGTGTGCTACCAGGACGAAATCGGGTGCATGAACAGGCGGTCCAGATTGGCGGTCCCGTCGAGATCCATGATGAGCGCGTTCTCAAGTCCCACCAGCGAGATGGGTGCACCATCCGACGTCGGTACCGCCTGAGCTGCGGTCATTGCGGTGTCGATGCACAGTTGGACCTCGTCCAGGTTGGCCTCTGGAGGGAGTTCCAAAGCGCACTCTTGGAACTCCTCCAACGTCACCGATTCCACGCAGGCCCAGACGTCGTGTTCTTCCGCCCAGGCCTCCGCGGCCGCATTGTGGATGCGCAACGACGTGTCGTCCCAGGTCATCAGCTGATATCCTTCGGAGAGGGCCAATTGTTCCGCATGAGCCGTGCGGGACGTGCAGTCACCGTCGTACTCCACGTCCGGAGCCGGTTCACCCAGGTTCCCCAGAGTGATCAATCCGCCCGGAGTCCACGTTGGGAACGCGCCCCCACCGCCGTTGAGTTCAAGGTCGCCGTCGTCGTACATGTTGAGCGCCAGGTTGGGCTCGCGAACGTGGAGAACGGAAGCCTCGGCGAAACCGACCACGGTTCCGAGACGTTCGGCGAGCGGCCCCCCAAACGGGAGCGGTTCCCCTTCGGCGCCGACGGCGACGATTCGACCCTGAGCTACCCCGCCGACGTAGACATGGTCCCCCGGGGGTTCGTTGATGGTCAGCGTGAAGCCCGACTCGGCGTCGCCCTCCACCGTCGTCGTGGATACCTCGCCATCGAATGCGCAGCCGTTCAGGGAATGAAACAGGTCCCAACTACAGTTGTCGGGATTGGTGGATTCAGGGGTGACGGTAATGGTGCTTGGCCACACGATCACAAACTCGACGCCTTCGGCGCGTTCTGCGACCTCACTTGGGATCTCCACTTGCACCTGTGGCGAGTGTGAGCATGCTGCTGCAAACGTTAAGAACAAAGGTAGTGTTACGCGTCTCATTTCATCTCCCGTGCCCAAAAATACCTTAGCGCCCGCCCTCCGGATTTCGGTTCACAACACCTCACAAACCCTGCCGGCGCAAGGCGACGCTGGCGAACCGGCTGATGAGTTGTGTGGTTTTCGGCGCGGTTTTTTGGCGGTTGTCCACCAGTTGGGCCAGCTCCAGAGTGTCGGTCGGCCACTCTGAATCGAACACCAGATGGTCAAGTGGTTGACCATTTAGGCGTCGAAGCGCACGATGGGCGAGCAGCGCTCGGATCGGTGCGTGTGGCCTCATCTTTAGAAAAGCTGCTTCAGCAGTCTGAAAATCGCCGTCGTAAATCGCGAGCCAGCCCAGGAGTTCGTCGAGCCAGCCTCCCAGCCATTGACGCGCGGTTTCGCATTCGCCGAGGACTTCCAGGGTTTCGCGTCCCATGTCGATCCTGCCGTGCCCCAGTTGATGCTCAGCAAGGTTCTTTTGGAAGACAGCACTCGCCCCACCTGTGGGGTGGCGATCGAGCCAGCGGCGCGCCTCGCGGAAGGTGCGATCGCCGGTTTCGTAGGAAATCAGAGTGGAATCTAGCCAGCCGCGGAGGGTGAGCAGAAAGGGCAGCCGCGGCTCTTCACCGGCTCGGACGGCGAGGGCGATGCTACGATCCGACGCTGCGGTGGCGTCCGCCCATTCCGCGGTTCGAATATGCGCGATGGCAAGAGAGTATTCCGCTCGACACGCGGCTCCGGGATCGCTGGTCTCCGACGTTCGAACGATCTCCAGGTAACGACGTGCGGGTTGGGGACGATCTTCGGAAATGAGCGCCGAAGCGAGGCGATCGGCACATTCGATCCGTTGCTCTCCGGTGAGTTTCGGAAAGACGCTTTCCAGAAGTGCGATCCCCTGGGGGCGGCGCTCGGGAATCAAGGTGGCGATCATCCCATCGGCGAAGGTGCTTTCGAGCTGCAAAGCGGCCGCCCAACGGGAGCCGGCAACCCTGGTGAGATCTTGAGCTGCTTCGGTAAATTGCCCTTGGGTGGCTAACCATCGGGCTCGTTGAATGCGAAGGCGCGTGGACTCAAGACCATCGCCGAGGGACAAGATGGCATCGAGGCGACCTAAGTCCACTTTGCCTCGATGCCGCCACAATCTGCACAGGCGCTGCAACAGGATCGCGATCTCCTCATTGCGTCGGGAGCCAAACCGAGCCGCCGAGGCCAAAATATCGGCCTCAGCCTCGTCAAGTTCCGGAAGGGACGCATGCGGGGCGGTGAGGAGCCCGTCGAGGTGACGATGTTCGAGCCTTTCTCTTCGCTTTTGGGACTGTGGTCGAAACCGCGCGCGAGAACGGACCACAAAGCGCTTCCAACCTTGGGTGCTCGAATCGACTTGTTCCAACCACGACTGGAGTTCCACCCATACGGCGTCCACCGACGACCCATTCGTTGCGGCGAGTTGTCCCTTTGTGAAGCCGTTTTCGAAGATGGCGCCTGCTTCCAGCCACGGGAGTAGATGGGCGGGGCAGTCCTCGTCGGTATCCAACGAGGGTTTTCGTCGTTCGGCGACCAGTTCGAAGCGGTAACCCACGTTGCGCTCGGTAAGGAGGTGCACCGGTTGGGAGGGATGCAATTCGATTTTGGTGCGCAGTCGCTGCACCGTAACTTCCAACGTTCGAGAAGATACGGTAGGGGAATACTCCCATACTTCGCGCATGAGGTCTTCGCGCGCCACCACGCGGGAGGGACGCTCGGCAAGGTATCGGAGCAAAGCATTTTCTTTGGGGGTGAGCGTGCGCACCGTGCCACCCACCAACGCCTCGCCGAGCGAAAGATCAGCGCTTCCTCCTTCCAAAATCAGCGACGTCACGGTCGACCTCCGGAGGGAGTGTAGCCACCGCATTTGGATACATGTGCAAAAGTGCGCTTGTCCCTGTGAAGGCCGCGGTCGACACCAGCGTTGAAGCGGGTTAAAGGGCCGACGGTTCTTTGTACTTTCGTTCCGCAAAGGTGCCTGTGCTTCGTTGAAAGCATGGGTGAAACAGGGAAGCCGGTGTAAATCCGGCGCGGCCCCCGCCACTGTCATTGGGGACGCTTACCGCACGGTCCAACAGACCACCACTGGGAGAAATCCTGGGAAGGCGCGGCATAGCGGATGATCCATGAGTCAGGAGACCGGCCTTCGCGGCGTTGATCACTCATTCTTCGGGGAGGAAGGATGGGGGGTGCTCCGTGTTCGGAGGGCCTGCGTACGCTCCCGGCGGTGCCCCCTTGAACCTTGGTTTTCTCTTTGCTGCGGCGATGGCCGATCCGACGGATCCGGCGGATGCCGTGGTCGTGGAGGGAAAACGCCTGGATCCGGTTTCCGCCTCCGTGACGGTTGTTCCCGTTCTGGGGTTGCCGGCGGCGACCGAGCTTTCCGATGTGGTCGATTCCACCCCTGGAACGAACGTTCATGCTTTGGGAGCGCTGGGGGATTGGTCGGCGGTTTCGATTCGCGGTTCCACGCTTCGGCAGGTGATCGTGTGCATCGACGGGATCCCGCTCAACCCGGACGGTTCGTCGGTGGTCAACCTTTCAGAACTCCCCTTGGACGCCTTCTCACAGGTGGAGGTGTGGAGGGGAAATGCGCCGGCACAGTTTGGGGTGGCGCCGATCGGCGGAGTGGTCAATCTGGTGACCTCCGACCAGAAGGTTTCAGGGATTTCGGCGAACTTTGGTTCGTTTGCGACCGGACGGGCGAGCGCGTTGTTGGCCCGTCCAGGCAAGGTCGATGGCTGGCTGTTTGCGGATGCCTTCGGAACCAAGGGAGATTTTCGCTACTTTTCAGACAACGGGACCCTCTACAACCGGACCGACGACGCCATCGAGCGCCGCACCAACAACGACAAATGGCAGGGCACCCTCCACGGTCGGTTGCGGTTCGATGTAGGTTCTTGGACGTTTTCGCTGATGGATGCGTTTTTGTCCCGTCGGGAGGGCATCCCCGGGCCGTCTGGAGCGCGCCTCGAAGAGGTTCGGCTTCATACGCACCGAAACCTGTTGGTCGGCCAGGCGGAAGTGTCGAAAGGGACGGGTTCAGGCCTGTTTCGGGTGTGGAGCCAGTGGCGCCAAGAGGATCTTCAGGATCCAGGCGAGGAGTTGTTCCTTGCTACGGCCTGGCAACGGGATCGCACACACTCGATCGGAATTCTGGCCCGAGGAGCTTGGTCTCCGACGTCCTGGTGGACTCCATCCATGGTTGTGGATGGACGGATGGACCAATTCAGGGCGTACGAGCGCGATTTGGAAGACCGGGCGGAGCCGCGTCGAAGGCTCGCCGTCACCGCCTCGTTGTCGTCGCCGTTTCAATGGTGGGGCCATCGAATCTTCATCGAACCGGTGGTTCAGGCGACTGTACGCCATGATGCGGCGCTGGGAACGGTGGAACGGGTGGGGGAAGCCCCGGTCGAACCCGAGCAAACCCGGGTTCGGTTCTCCCCGAGGTTGGGGGCGAGGTTTCGTCCGTGGCCGTTCCTGGCGTTGAAAGGGAATATCGGCCTCTACCATCGAGCACCGGACCTGTTGGAATTGTTTGGCGACTCGGGGTCGATGCGGGGAAATCCGGAGCTCACCGTCGAGGAAGGGTGGCAGGCGGACGTCGGCGTTCACGGGCGCCTGCCAGAGAATTCCTGGATGAAGCTCGATCTCGAGGTGGGGTACTTCTGGAATTCCTCCCAGGACACCATCGTCCTGGTTCAAAACTCTCAGCGGGTGTTGTACCCGATCAACCTCGGTAAAACTTGGGTTCAAGGGCTTGAGGTCGGAGTGAACGCGGATTTCGCGGAGTGGGCCGGGGTGGCGGGCTCATTGACCCAGACGACCTCGGTCAATCTGTCGGAAGATCCAACGTATTCCAACAATCCGCTCCCAAGGATGCCTCCTTTGGAGGTGGACCTGCGGCATTGGGCAAATTTGTTCGGAAAAGTCCGATTGGGGCACGGCTTTACGTATGCCGCTCCTCACGCTTGGGATGCGACCGGCTGGTATGTGGCGCCGTCGCGTTCCTTGCATCGGGTATTTGTCGAGGCGGAAATACCGAAAGGGCCGACCGTTGGCTTGGAGGTTCGCAATCTCGCCAATGTCTCGGTGGAGACTGTGCCGAGAAACCCCCTCAATCCTGAAGATTCAGAGACCGTGCAACAGGCGATCACCGACTATGTCGGGTATCCCTTGGCCGGTCGTGCATTTGTAGCTTCCGTTCGATGGAATTTGTAACCGTAGGAGAGACGATGAAAAAGTTCACTTGGTTGTTGCCGGTATTGTTGGGATGCCCCCCCTCGGTGCCAGAGGATACCGATTCCACCGACACTTCCACTGATACCGACACTGGAGTGGATACCGACACCGATGTAGAACCGGTAGAGGTGACGGTGGTGATTGCGACGGTAGCGGCGGATTTTTCGGTAGGTAGTCTCGCCGAGGTTTCTGGTGATGACTTTTCCGTGAGCGACGAACTTGCGCCGCTCACGTCGGATCCGGCGGTGATCACGGATGATGGCAAGGTGATCGTTCTCGGGCGGTACGGTTTTGACAGCGTGCGCGTCTACGCGGCGGGCGACTATGCGGTTCCAGAAACGGAGTTTTCCACAGGGGAGGGGAGCAATCCGCAGGATGCCGCGATTTGCGGAGGGGATCTGTTCGTGAGCCTGTACGGCGACGACGAAGTGCGAGCGTACAATCTTGAAGGCGAGCTACAGGGATCCGTATCTTTGGAAGCCTATTCCGACGAGGATGGCATTCCCGAAGCGTCGAGCATGGTGGAGATCGACGGCGTCGTCTATGTGGCTCTGAACATTCTTGATCAGGACGGAGGCTTTCAATCCGCAGGCCCGGGGCAGGTCGTCGCGATCGATTGCGAAACCCGAACTGTGCTTGAAAACTATGCCGTGGGTCCAAATCCCTCGATCGAGGTCTTTCCCGGCGACGCCGGTCGGCTGTTGGTTCGTACGGGCGTTTACTATGTGCCTGATGACGGTGCATTGTCCTATTTGACGCTGGAGGATGGCGAAGTGCACGAATGGGTCTCTGAGGGGGACCTGGAGGCGGACCTCACTGAGGTGGCATCGAGCGATGCCGGAGCCCTGTTGATCAGCCAAGATACTGGTACTTCACAGTATTCCCTCTGGTGCGTGAACGCGGCAACCGGCGGCACCAGCCTGTTGGGCACGACGTTCAGCTACATCAACGACGCTACCGTCGACGCCAATGGGTTCGCTTGGGTAGCAGCGCGGGAGGGATACACCGAGGAAGTGAGCGTGGCCGGGGTAGCGGTCTACGATCTCACGAGCTGTGAAGCGGTCAATGAGGGCGATTGGCTGTCGTTGTCGCTGCCACCCTACGCGATCGCGACCTATTGAGCCGATTTCGTTCAGGCGACCTGCTCGACGCGCTCGATCTCAGGGATCTCTTCCCGGAGCGAGCGCTCGATCGCGTTTTTGAGCGTGATGGTGCTCGAAGGACAGGTGCCGCATGCGCCCATCAGCCGCAGGGAAACGACGCCATCGAGCACGTCCACCAATTCGACGTCGCCGCCGTCGGATTGAAGAAGCGGACGAAGGTCGTCTAAAACCGATTCTACCTTTGACCACATGCGGACTCCGGTCGCGCTCGTATCAGCCTTCGCAGTCGTCGACCACTTTCCAGCCTGCGGAGACAGGCACAAACTCCCCGCGGAATGCGGGTAATCCCTGTGCGCGAAAGTCGATGTTGGCGCTGTCGCCGGTGGGGGTCACACGGGCCGCGGCCACCCACTGGTCAGCCTCTCGGATCACCACGGTGTATTCGCCCTTTTGAGAAAGGATGCCGACGAAGTCGCCGGTTTGATCCCCCTGATCGGTGTGGGTCTTCCACGTGCCCTTGGTGATCCGGGCATACCTCCAAGGTTCTCCGCAGGAGGCCTGCACAACGGGCTCGGATCCGCTTCGATCGACGCCCACCCAATCGGCCGAAAATCCAGGGGGCAGCGAACTCGCTTTGACTTGGTTGGCCTGTTGTTGCGAAAGGGGACGCGCAATCTTCACAAAGGAGGATTCGCGCCAGGCCACGCCATCGCCGATGGGCAGCGGTTGGCGTGCGTCGGCGGCCGAAGTCAGCCGAGTCAGCGAACGATCGGAGAGGTGATAACACCAGATTCCTGCGTACTTGCCGCTTCCCGAAAAGTAAACCACTTGACCATCTGGCGAGAGCGCCACTTCCCGCACGACGTCGTTGGAGCGAGGCTCACGTAATACACATTCGACAATGCTTTTTTCGCGGTACTCCACCAGCAGGCAATGGTCATCGCCGATCGCTTCGATCCGCGCGGCGATGTTCTTGCGGGTGGCGTTGGGCGTCCGATTCGGGTCCTGAAAAGCAGGGTATTCTGCGGTTTCTGGGCCGTCGTTCAGCACTCTGGAGAAACCTTGGCCGGCGCGCTGACCGCTGACCCTCACCACCGGGCGCCCGTCGATTTGGGTGATCTGGAAGCTCTCCAGGGTTTCGTCACCGTCCGCGTGGTACCAGATTTCCACGAGCCAAGGCTCCGCTTGGGCGTCCGTCAACTTGAGGCTGGCGTGTACCTCCTCGACGATCGCTGGGTCCGGATCGGGAACTCCAGGCGGCGAAACGGGTTCTTCCTTACCTGTGCAGGAAAGGGACGCCAAACCCGCGATCGCTAAGAATCTGCGCATCGCTCCTGTCTAACCCACCGGTGGATCCGATCGCTTCTCAAAACTGGCACCGTCGCAGTATCGCCAATGCGATACAACCGAAGTGAGGTTGCAATGTATACTCCCGACCACTACCGCGAATCCGATCCCGAGACCTTGCACCGCTTTGTGGACGAATTTCCGTTTGCGACGCTGCTGGGGCCGGGTGAGGGGATCACCCATCTCCCGTTGCTGCGCTCTGGAGATCGGCTGTTTGGCCACATCGCGCGTGCCAACCCGCACTTTCAGCTGCTTTCGGGTCCGGTTCGAGTGGTGTTCCTGGGGCCCCATGGCTATGTATCGCCCCGGTGGTATGCGTCGGATAAGGAGGTTCCTACCTGGAACTATACCGCCGTTCATGCGCACGGCGAGGTGAGCGTGCGCGAAGATGTGGCCGCGATTCACGAGTGTTTACGGGCGATGTCGGCGCAGTTTGAGCCGGAGGACGGCTGGGTTCCGAAGTTTGACGAGCGATGGATCGCGGGCCTCGCTCGGGCGGTGGCCGTGGTCGAAATCACGGTGGAACGCTGGGAAGGAAAGTTCAAACTGAATCAAAACAAGACGGCCTTGGACCGCGAGGGCGTGATCGGTGCGCTGGGGCGTTCGGAACTCGGCGGCTTCATGCGCCGGTTTTGGTCAACCACTTGACGAGATCGCGGACCAAAGGCCCCGACCGATGCGCTACCACCAGGGATCTTTGGGTGGCTCCGCGGGCGCGGGCCCGTCTTTTGGAGGATCGGGCGGCAGGTTGACCATCCGCTCCAAAGCAGGGCAATCGAAATCCGGATGTCCGGCGGCGTGGGCTTCGGACACCAGGACCTCATACCGCTTCTCTGGCGCGGTTTTGGCGACCTTGTCCATGATCGCCAACGTCGCTTTCGCGGGATCGACCTTCTGAAACTCTTTGGCGACCTCCCTTGCGCGCTGTTTGCTGGTGCGTCCAAGGGAATTTTCCGCCGTAGTGGCGATCTCGCACAGTTTGTCCAGATCGGACTGGACCTTTCCGGGGGAGGCGGGGCATGCCAACAGGAGTGTTAACCACCACATGATCGCTGTCCTCCTGTTCCTAGTATTCCCAAACGCATAGCGCGGTTCAACCGCTTTTGCGACGGCCCTTCTTGGCGGCGTGCTCGACTTCCTCGCGGATCATTTTCGGCACTCCGCCCGGGAAGGTGTTCATCCAGTGCTCGGCGTCATCGGGCGCATCCAAAGCCCACGATCCGAGGACCCGACGCAATCCTTTGCGAACTCCGGCATCCTCATCGCGCACAAAGGCGGAAGCAAGGGCTTCTAATGGGCCTTTGAGTGAACTCGACACGAATTGAATGTCCTTGGCGCCAAGCCGTTCGCGAAGGGCCGCGGCGGAAGGCCCTTCCAGGCGGGTGGGGGTCATCGCCATGCCCGTCAGCACCGCAGCGCGACGGGTTGCCGGGTGGGGGCTGGAGCGCAGTTCGGAGAATAGGGGGGCAAGCTTGGCTCCTGACGCGAGAGCCGCCGGGCCGATCGCCAACCACCCCAGTGCGTCGGCGGTGACGACGTCGTCAACGCGATCGAGCCATCCTCGAGCAATGTCCAGGACTTCCGCGGGGGAGTCCGGCGTGGCGGCGGCGAGCAGGCCAACGGCGATCAGTCCGTCCTCCCACGCGGTCGAAAACAAGGTTTCCAACACCTCTTCATGCAGAGGCAGCCGGGTGGGGGTGGCCTTCCAGGTCTCGGCGAGGATTCTGGCCACTTCCCCGAGAGGGGTACCGCGCACGCCTCTTAGGGTAGAAACTTGCTTTCGGCTGGCGCGTGCCATCTCTTCGGTGGAAAGCGCTTCCAACTGTTCGGCGATGTTTTCGGCGTTCACGGGTGCTCCGAGAAAAGCAGCGAGCGAAGCACCTCCGCGAGCGCTTGGGGTTGATCATGGTGAAGGAGGTGCCCGGCGCCAGGAACGCGCACCCGACCTTGAACGTTCGGAATGGCCTGGGCTCGGTGGTCGTGTGGCAAGGCCGCATAGGGACTGTCCGCCCCATCGACGAGCCAAGTGGGGGCTTGAATCTGGCGAAGAAAAGAGATGAACATCTCCTCGTGGAACTGCTGGGGGGAACGAGATTTGTGAATCGGATCCCAGGTCCAAACGAGGCTTCCGGTACTGCCGGGCTCCACCATCGGATCTTCCGGCTCTACCGGGCGGGTCATGCGGACGACCAGTGCGCGGGCGACGGCCTCGGGAATGCCGGGGTTGTTGGCCCGCATGCGAGCGACTCCGTCCTCCAGGCTGGCCATCGGACGATGCCGAGGCTTTTTCCGTTGGTGGGTCAGGAATTGCAGGGCGCGGGCGTGGGGAGTCAAGCCGAAGTCGGGCGGACCGAGCCCCTCAATGAGCACCAGCCGGCGAATGAGCTCGGGGCGCAGCGCGGCGAAAAGACAGGCCAAGGTTCCGCCCATCGAATGCCCGATCACATCGATCGGGCCTTCCGGGGCGATCTCCTGAATCAGGCCGTCGACATCGGAAACATAATCCCAAAAGTGGTAAAATCCGCCATTCCCCACATGTTCGGACAGACCATGTCCTCGGTGATCGGGGGCGAGGATCTGCCCAGGAAGGGCGGTGGCCACCGCATCCCACGCCGCGGCCTGCTCCAAATAACCATGAAGAATGAGCGTAGGACGGGGATGTTTGTCGCCCCAGCTGCACACTCGGAGGCGCAGGCCGCGCTCGCCGGTCACCACATCGAATTCGCGCATCGGCCTTCCGTGGCGCTCTCGTAACCGTTTTCACGCGGTAGCGGCCTCCACAGAGTTGTCCATAGGCTGTGGAGCGGGCGGGACAAAGGTGTGAACTGTTGTGGGGTCGGGGAGAGGCGGGTTTTCGCAGAAGTCGTCAATTGACACGTCAATGCTATCCCTCGAAAGTGGATCAACTTTTCCCCAGGGGAGGGGTCCGCTCGCGGCGAAAGGATGGATCACAATGTCCATAGGTTATCCATAGGCAGTGGAAAGTGGATCCCCGGCAAGGTGCGCTTGCGGATCCGATGGATCGCGGCTCAGTTTGCGCCGACAAAGTATTGACGCGTCAAGGGGAGACCTCGAAACGATCCGAGGGTTTTCCACAGGCGGGGCGAGCGGGCGGACCTATGGCGCCGTGCCGGCGGATGCCGAAAACGCAAATCGCCGGCGCGAGGGCCGGCGATCGAATTAGGAAAGCGACGGTTTGAAGGGCCTACTGAGGCTCGAGCCCTTCGGGCGCCTGGTGACGGAGGACCTTGCCTTCGACAAGGAAAACGACCATTTCAGCGATATTGACGGCGTGATCGGCCACGCGCTCGAGGTAGCGGCTGATGCTGGTGTACGCGAGCGCGCGCTCCAGCTGGTCGTGATGATCCTTGGCGAAGGCGATCATTCGCGTGAATACGGCTCGGTTCAGTTCGTCCAGGCTGGAATCCTCGGCTTTGATCGCCCGTGCTGCAGTGGCATCGCGGTTTTGCAGGGCGCGCACGGCTCGAGAGCAGTGATTCAATGCGCCGGCGGCCAATTGTTCCACTTCGGGGGTGGGCTCCAGGCCGGGTTCTCCCATCAGATCGAGCGCACGTTTGGCGATGTTCACCGCCAAATCGCCAATTCGCTCCATGTCGATGACCACCTTCAATGCGCACGTCACCAGCCGAAGATCACCGCCGACGGGGGTGCGCCGGGCCAACAACCGCATGCACAGCTCATCGGACTCGACTTCCAGGCGATCGAGCTCCATATCGGTCGCGACCACCGAGCGCGCCAAATGCGCGTCCCGCTCGAGCAATGCCCGAACCGCATCCCGAACCATGCCTTCGGCTCGGGTGCCGGTCTTCACCAAGTGAAGCATGATCGCCTGCAATTCGGCTTCGTAGTTGGCGTCGACGTGGGGAGTGCGGTGCATGGGATCTTCCGGGCGCAGAATCAAGATGTCACAAGAAAGACACAGGGGCGAGCGTAGCTTGTCACGTTGAACGGTTGCCGCGCAAGGTCCATTCGGCGATCAAGTTCACAAAAAACGTGATGATGAACAGAATGACGCCGAGCCCGAACAGCGCTTGGTAATGTTCTCCGCCTCGAACCGCCTCTCCGAGCTCGGCAGCGATGGTGGCGGTGAGGGTGCGAACCGGGTCGTACACCGAGGTCGGAATTCGAACCGAGTTTCCGGTGGCCATCAGCACCGCCATGGTCTCGCCCACTGCGCGACCCACACCAAGGAGGACAGCTACGAGCAGTCCGCGGCGTGCCGCCGGCATTAACACCCGCCAGACCATCTCCCAACGGGTAGCGCCCATCGCTGTAGCCGCCTGTCGGTAGCTGTCGGGAACGGCGCGAAGCGCATCTTCGCCCAGAGAAACCAACAAGGGCAGGGTCATGAGGGCCAACACGATGGCGCCATTGAGACCGTTCAAACCCACTTGTGCACCGAGGGCTTGCAGCATGGGATTGACGATCATCACGCCGATGAACCCCCACACCACCGAGGGAATCGCGGCGAGCAGTTCGACAACGATTTTGAGGATTTCGCGGGTTCGTTCTGGAGCAAATTCAGAGAGGTACACCGCCGAACCGAGGCCGATGGGCACCGAAATCAGCAACGAAAGACCGACGCACCAGAAGGTGCCCGCAAGCAGCGCGAGAATGCCGAAGTCCGCAGGGTCGTGCGTTGGATTCCACGAGGTCTGAGTGAACATTCCCACGATGTGGGTACTGAGGAATCCGATGCCTTCACGACCGATAAAGCCGAAAATGGCGATAATGAACAGGATAGCGCTGTATCCGCAAAGGTGGATGACCACCTCGATCGCCTTTTCGGCGTAGACCGACGCTGCGGGCCGGGTACGGCGATGAATGCTCATTTGCCCTCCGTCGAGAGATGAACTGGAACAAAGCCGGATTCCAGAACGATTTTCTGCCCTTCTTCGCCCAAAGCCCATTCCAAGAATTTTTTGGTTTCGCCTTGTGGTTCACCGTTGGTGTACAGGTAGAGTGGGCGAGAGAAGGGATATTTCTTGTCGAGCACCGCTTGGGTGGTGGGTTCACTGCAGGCTTCACCCGGTTTTTTGCTTAGGCAAACATAGCGTGCATTGCCGTGCGCAAATCCCATACCGCCGTAGCCGATCGCGCATTTGGAAGTGGCGATCACGTCGATCACCTGCTGGGTACCGCTTTGATCAAGGGTATTGGTGAATTTCCCTTTTTTGCCGACCACTTCTTCGCGGAAGTGTTCGTAGGTGCCGGAATTGTTCTGGCGGCCAAGCTTGATAATTTCGTCAGTTCCACCACCGCAATCCATCTTGATGCCCAAATCGCTCCAGTGATTGCAGGTGCCGTCCTCGGAGTAAATGCACTTCAATTGGTCAAAATCCAGTGTGGGTACCGGATTGTCCTTATGTACGTAGACCGCTAGGCCGTCGTAGGCGATCACGATTTCATTGGGGACCACGTGGTTGTCCGCCGCCATCTTTTGTTCGCGCGGTTTGATCGCGCGGCTGGCATTGGCGATGTCGGTGGTGCCGTCGATCAGCGACTTGATTCCAGTGCCTGATCCTCCGCCATTGACCGCGATCACGATATCGGGGCGCTCCCGATTGTACGATTCGGACATCCGAACCATCAGCATGACGATGGTGTCGGATCCTTTCGATTGGAGCAGCGTCCGATCTCCGTGCGATGAACCGCATGCAGACAAGAATAAAATGCATGAAAAGAGAATGCGATTCATCCGTACCGTCCTTCGATGTACCGCGCGGTGCGCTCGTCTCTGGGGGTCGTAAAAAGGCTAGCCGTAGGGGACATTTCGACGAGCTCGCCCATGAGCATAAACATGCAACGGTCGGAGACTCGGCGCGCCTGTTGCATATTGTGTGTCACGATGATCTGCGTGTAACGCCCGCGAAGGCGGTCCATCAGCTCTTCCACGGCGCCGATGCCATCGGGATCCAGCGCAGAACAGGGCTCGTCCATAAGCAGAACGCGCGGCTTCAGGGGCAGTAGACGAGCAATGCAGAGTTTCTGGCGCGCCTCCAAGGAGAGCGTTTCCGCGTCTCGCTCCAACCGATCTTTGACTTGATCCCAAAGACCGACATCCTCGAGGGACTCCTGCAATAGCGCTTCGGATTCAGCTTTTGAGAGGTGTTTGGCATGCAGGCGGACGCCAAACAGAACGTTCTCCCGAATGGAGAGCGGGAGCGGATTCGGGCGTTGAAACACCATCCCCACGTCGCGGCGCAAGGCGAGCACGTCGGTCCCTTTGGCCTGCACATCGTAGCCAGACACGTGAAGCTTGCCTTCAATGCGGTTGGTCGGGGCGTCGTTCATGCGATTCATGCAACGAATCAGCGTGGACTTGCCACAACCGGAAGGCCCGATCAAAGAGACGATTTCTCCATGCGTGACGTCGAACGACACGCCGTTGAGCGCGCGAAACGAGCCATACCAAAGAGAGAGGGTTTCCGCGGAAACCACAGGTGCTGGTGAGGGGGCGTTCATCCGAACTTCCCGTGAATGTAGTCGTGGGTGCGGGGGTCGGTGGGGGCGACGAACAATTCCTCGGTGGGCCCCTCTTCGACCAGATTACCGTTTAGAAAAAAGGCTGTGCGATCGGCGATTCGTCGCGCTTGCGCGAGGAGGTTCGTCACCAGCACGATGGTCATTTCCGATTTGAGTTCCACCAAAACCGACTCGATTCGCATGGTGGTGACGGGGTCGATCGCGATGGAAAACTCGTCCAAGCACAACACTTCGGGTTCGGTGGACAAGGCGCGCGCGAGGGTGAGGCGCTGTTGTTGGCCGCCGGAGAGCTTGGTGCCCAATTGGTCGAGTCGGTCCTTTACCTCGTCCCAAAGCGCTGCTTGGGTGAGGCAGCGCTCGACCAAGGCATCGAGTTCGCCCTTATTGTGCATGCCCACCATTCGCGGTGCAAAAGCGACGTTGTCGTAGATGGACATCGGCAATCCGACGGGCAATGGCAGAACCATGGCGACTCGGCGTCGAAGGTCGTTAATTTCAAAATTGGAAACGGGGATACCGTTGAGTGAGACCTCTCCGACGCTGGATGCCCGCGGCACCAATTGCAGCGTGCGGTTCAAGCAGGTGAGAAAGGTGGTTTTGGCGCTGCCCGCGGGGCCGATGATGCCATAGATTCCGCCGCGAGGGATGCTCAACGAGAGGCCATGAAGAACCTCTTTGGGGCCATGGCTGGCCCTGAGGTTGCGGACCGAAATGTGCGCGTCGCTCATTACCATTTCCGATGGCGGCGCAGGTAAAACCGCAGCGCGATGGCGAAAGAGTTGAACAAAACCACGGTACCGACGAGAACCAGTGCCGTGCCATACTTCATCGAATCGGGGAGGCCCGGCACCTGCGTGACCAATGCAAACACATGCATGGAGAGCGCCATGGACTGGCTGAAAACGCTGTCCGGAAGGACGGGAAGGTAAAATGCCGCGCCGGTAAACAGCACCGGTGCGGTCTCACCGGCGGCGCGACTGACCTGAAGGATAATGCCGGTCAAAATTCCCGGGAGAGCATTTGGAAGCACGACGTGGCGAATCGTTTGCCAACGGGTGATTCCAAGATTCCAGCTCGCCAAACGGAAGGACTGAGGCACACTTTGGAGCGCGGCTTTCGTGCTGGTGATGATCACCGGCAAGGTCATGACGCCCAAAGTCAGTCCGCCGGCTAGAATGCTCGTACCGAAGCGGAAGAACAGCACGAAGGCGCCGAGACCAAACAGGGCATGTACGATGGAGGGCACGCCGGCCAGGTTGACGATCGCCAGGTCAACGATTCTCGAAAGACGGCTCTCACCTGCATACTCGGAAAGGTAGACCCCAGCGAGTACGCCCACCGGCACCGCAAACAGGAGGGAAACCCCGACCAACCAAAGGGTGCCCACAATGGCGGGAAGGATCCCGCCCGCGGTCATGCCCTGCAGAGGCATCGTGAACAGAAACTCAAACGAAAGGGCAGGCGCCCCGCGTATGATCAGCAGACCGAGAATTCCGAGGGCGGGAAGTGCGGCCATCAGAGTCGCCGTCAGCAGCACCAAGGACGCCACGGATTCGGTCCGTCGGCGCGTTCCGAGGTGTGCATCGGCAGGGTTAACGCCATCGGCCGCCGATCCGGAGCTCGGGGCGGGAACGGCGTTTGGCTGAAGGGGGGCTTCCGGGTGGGTATCCATGATGAGGGTTTTTTTAACCCTCAGTGGGTCGCATCGTGTGGCGGTCCGGTGACGAGCATTCCACGTTTCGGTACCTATTCGGAAACGCTGCTGTAGCCGGGGCTATGGCTCGAACCGGTAACCTGTGCCGTGAACCGTAAGGATGTGACGAGGCTGGGCGGGGATTTCTTCGATCCGCTTGCGCAGCTTGAGAATCTGATTGTCGACGGTGCGAGTGTTCATCGCAGCCGAGAACTTCCAGACGTTCAACAGGAGTTCGTCGCGACTGACATCGGAGCCACGGTGGCTGATCAGGTAGCTTAGAGTTCCCGCTTCGTGGGTGGTAAGGTGTTCCTCCTGCCCATCCTTCCAGAGGATTCCGCGCCGCATGTCGAACTTGACGTTGCCGAATTCATAGACTTCAGGCGCGCGTTTGTCGCCTCCAGGGCCTTGATCGCGGAGGCGGGCCTTCACTCGGGCTATAACCTCGCGAGACGAAAACGGCTTGGTAACGTAATCGTCGGCACCCATCTCCAGGCCCATGACGCGATCGATTTCTTCGGTGCGCGCGGTGAGCATGATCACCGGAAGATTTGGGTGCTCCTGCTTGATTTGCCGCATGACCTGCAGACCATCGATGCCCGGCAGCATGATGTCGCTGACGACCAGATCCGGCACCCGCTCGCGAAAGTGGGCCAAAGCCGCTTCGCCTGACGTGACGTGGGTCACATCAAAGCGCTCGTGCTCCAATGCCGCCACTAGGCCCATGCCAATGGTGGTGTCGTCCTCTACAACCAGCACATGCATCTTCGTTTCCACGGCGAAGCTCCCCTCGGGGCCGGAATAGCACCATAATGGGTGCGTTGCACGGGCGGTGTGTGGATGTTGGGACAAGGGCTACGATGGGTTTTCGCGGTTGTGTGCCTTTGGCTATCGTTTTCGGTGGCGATTGCTCAGGAGCCGGCGGTTGAAGCACTTCGGGCTGAGGCGAAAGCCAAGCCGGACTGCGCGGTGGCGGTTCCGATCTGGTGGGAGATCACCGAGTTAGAACCGGAAGATACAGAGGCGTGGCGAGCGATCGCCATTTGCGCGCAAACCCAGGACCCGATGATCGAAGACGCCAAAGGCATCTTCGGAAGTATGTTTGGTTTCGACGCTTCGCTGCGGGATTTGCTTCGCCGGGCGGGGGAGGGGGATCGAACGGCAGCGACCGACCTCCTGAAAGCGGGCCGAGAACGCTTGACCGTTGGTGATCCGCGGGGTGCGGTGGAGCTGCTTCGGCAGGTGGTAGCGCTGGAGCCAGATTCGTCGGATGGCCAGTACCAATTGGGTTTTGGTCTGGTCGATAGCGGGCGCGTGGAGGAGGCGCGTGAGGCGTTTCAAAAGGGGCTACACTCCGATACTCGGCGGGCGCGCGCCACTTTCCTGTATGCACTTGCGATGGTGTATCCGCGTTCTTTTGCAGGTTTTGCGGCAGCGTTGGTGGCGGTCACCATGGCGTGGGCCATGCGTCGTTCTAAGGACATGAACTGGGGAACGTTGATTCCAGGCGTCTTTGTCGTGATGGCGATGGGTGCGTGGTTTTCGGTATCGGGCGATCGGGTGATCTTTCTGGCGTTGCTCAGTTTGGCGGCCGTCTCCACGATTTGGTTGATCGTTATGCCACTTCGGTCCCCCCTAGCCCGTGCCGCCGATGGGGTGTTGGCGGTGGCGGCTGGCGAGGGCCATCGCCGAATGAACCGATTGAGCTGGTGGATGTTGGCGGTGGTGACGATTCTTCCGGTGATTGCGCTCCTGGAGGGCGTGCCGCGGATCTCGGCGCCATGGATCCGCCTGTGTGCCTCCTTCCTCTGCGCCATGCTGTTGTTTTCTGCCGTGGGAACATGGTTATTGCGGGCCTTGTCCAGGGCGACCACACTCCGAGTGACGTTGCGCGGGCTTGGGTTGGTCGGTACGGTTCCATTCTTGTTGTTTTACCTATACTTTGAGAGGGATGCCCTCGAACAATTGGTGTTCGGGACGAGCCTCGACCCCTCCGCTGTCGATCGCTTGGCGGGCTATGTGATCGTGTGGACAGCGGGCTTTACCATGGCCCTAGTCTTGGCTCGGATCCTCGCGGATAGCTTGCTCGAACCCATCCATCGGGTCACTGCCGCCGTGGCGGCGGTGCGATCCGGGGACTTTCAGCAGCGGGTGCGCCTTGAGCGGAGCGATGAAATCGGCGTGTTGGCCGGGGCCGTCGACGAAATGGCCGAAGGGCTGGCACATCGCGAGGCGATCAAGGACACCTTTCGCCGATTTGTCGCTTCAGATGTCGCCGATCTGCTGATGTCCGGGGATGAGTCGGTGCGTAAGCCGCGCCGGATTCACGGCACCGTATTGTTTGCGGACATTCGTGGTTTTACCTCGTTTTCCGAGGCGATGGACCCTGAAAGGGTGGTGGATTTGTTGAACGGCTGTTTTTCGCGCCTGGAGCCTGTCGTCCGGCGTTGGGGTGGAACGATCGACAAATTCCTTGGCGACGGCATTCTGGCGGTATGGGATGTTCCGGAACCCCGGCGGGTTGCAGGCCAGGAAGGGGTGAGCGGCGAGGAGCTCGCGGTGCGCGCTGCGCTGGGGATGTTGGAGGCATTACACGCTTATAATGAAGAAATTCAAATGCTTGGGGTGGGGCCACTTCGAATGGGGATTGGCGTCCACTCCGGCGAGTTGGTGGCTGGGCCGATTGGAAGCCCGGATCGCCTCGAATACACCGTCATTGGCGATGTTGTGAATACTGCGCAGCGGGTGGAGGCCCAAGCCAGGGATGCGCCGCTGTTGGTCACGGACGCGGTGGCGAAAAAACTGCCAACGCTCGAGACGATTGCCCGGGAACCGGTTGTGCTGAAAGGAAAACTCGAACCGGTCGTACTGTACGAGGTGCGGGGCTTCCGATAGTCAATCGGTTGACTATTCGGCGCCGCTGAACAGGCCGGTCACGGCATTCCAAACATGGCCCAGAGCTTCGGTCTTGAAGTCGACGGAGAGACCGGGGCCCACTTCGATGTCGCCGCCCATGCCGATTTCCCGGACTCCGTCATTATCTTCGTCGCTCCAATGTCCTCGATATCCCGCACCGACGCCGTAGCCGACGCCGACCTTGGCCTGGGAGTCTGCCCAGGAATCCTCAGCGTTAAAACCACCTAAAGACAGACCGACGTCGATGGCATCCGCTTCGGCACCCACGGAGAACCCATCGTTTCCGAGACTAAGCTCCGCGTTGGCGCCGAACACGCGTCCGTTGACCCCCGCGCCAAAATCGAAGGGGGAGTCTTCAATGCCGAGAAAGTCACGCATAACGTAGTTTGTCTGAGCTTTCCCGTCGGCCAGTTGGGCATTCGCGTCGGCGCCCACGCGCATCGCATTGGGACCGCTTCCCATCACGCCCAACCGCGCGTTTGCGGAGATGAGATCGCCGTTCTGTCCGTGCATTAGGCCAAAACCGGCGGCCAAATGCTGATTGCTTGCGTCGCTGACCTGACTCACATGCCCGTATGGCCCCACGGTGGTGCCGGTCGCGTCGGTGGGAGCGAGCCCCCACGTCCAAGGGTCGTAGGAACGTGGGGTTTGTTGTGTCGGCATGAAGTTCCCACCGAGGAGAGGAGTACTTGTCAGTTTGACGCGTGATACGTTTGGAGTCAACGGATGTGGAAGACCAGATGAATGCGGTTCTTGAGGCGTTGACGATCGAGGCTCGCGCGGTCGATGGTCGAGTTCACGTGCACCTGTTTGTAGGCCGGCGCGAGGTTCCGTACACTTCGGCGCGACACCAGGCGTTTATTCGGTTTTCTCAGGGAGACATCGACACGACGGTCCGGGATGTGTTGGTGGAAATCGGCGCCTGGGCGGTGCCCACAGAGTTGCCCTCTCACCTTGCGTTTCATACGAACGTTCGTTTGCGCGCTCAGGTCGAACGGCAGCGGGTGACCCTTCCCACGGAAGCTGGCCTTCAGAGAGCACTTACCGATCCAGGTACGCCGATCGCAGCGACCTGTCGGGTGCCCGCCTTTCGAAGCGCGCCTTTGGCCGCACTGCATCGTAAGACGATGCGCTGGTGGCGCGAGTGGCTAACCGAGCAGTTCCTTGCGAACAAAGAGGTGAATATTCAGTCCGCGTGCGACGCGCTGGTCCCGCGGGTTTGGGCGGAGGCGTCGCGTGATCCGGCGTTGCAGGCCGTGGTGGAAGTGACGCCGCATCGTTTGGTTCCGCTCGTGCCGCTGCAAGAGGAGGACGCGGTCTGGTCCATCGAGCGTTTGCATCTGGCGAACGACGGCCGGACCGCGCCCGCGTTGATCTTTGACCCTGAGGGCGCGCTTCATATGGCGATTGGCCTGTTCGCGAGGGGTACATCGGCCGAGGAGATCAAGGACCGGGTGCGCCCGACCCCCGTCGTTGCGAAACTGATTGAAGATCTCGCTCTGCTGAAAGCGTGGCAAACAACGGACATTGTGGCACCCGTGGCGACCCCCGGAAGGGTATTGGAGGCCGAGGGCTTTCGGCTTTTGGTGGATCCTGTGTGGAAAATGGCGGATGAACCCCTAAGGTTGCGCCCTGTGCATGCCGTCCTGTTTACGAGCCCGAGCCCAGGCCTGCACCAGCTTCTGCTGACCGATCGTTCGCTCCCTGTGTGGGTCCCGAGGTCCAACACACCGGACTTGGCTTCGGACCCCTCGATTTGGTTGCGGCGGTGTGGGTTCACTGACGTTCGCGAATTGTGCGCTCCCACTTCCATCGGGCCTTTTGCAATCTCGGCGACCGCCCAGGCTCATCCGTGGGATCTCGCTGGGCACCTCAAAGTGACCGCCAATGGAGTCGATATTCCCCAGCGAGCAAACGAAATGCCGCTGCTTGCTCGAGGTTGGCCGTCGCTCTTGGCCCCGCCGGAAGAGTGGTTCGTACAGGTTCGGTAGCCACAAAAAAGGGCCGTCCCCTAGGGTTCGGCCCGACGTGAAGCGCTCTACCAAAGGTAAAGCACTTTACTAAACAAGGTTATGGGCAAGCCTTGGCTTCGAGAGCCTTGGTTCCGACCATATCGCCTTGCTTCTGCACGGTGAGGACCTGGCAAGCGTCGCCGTCCTTCACGAACCAAATGTGGGCATCGCCTTCGACTTTGTTGGCGTCGCCGAGCTTTTCTTTGAGCTTGGTCTCGGTCGCAGCCCAAGGATCGAACGCCATGAAGGAGGCTTCGGCTTCTTTCAGCTGATCGACCGTGACGGCCGAGGCGGTGCCGGCAGCGGCAGCGGTGTCCGCGGCGGCCGCGGTATCGGTCTTTGCAGCGGTATCTGCGGCGGCCGTGTCCTTGGTGGCCGTGTCGGTCGCGGGGGTTTCAGCGGCACCGGAGCAAGCTGTGAGAGCGAAAACCAGGGCAATCAAACGCATTGTGCATCTCCTCTTTGTGGGGCGCCATGTCACTTCAATTCCGGAAATCGTCAAGTACCGGAACTAGATAAGCGGACCACGAAACGTGCGCCCCCGTCCACTCCCTCCCAACATTCTGCGCTTCCACCGTGCTGTTTCGCGACATCTTTTACGAGGGCGAGTCCCAAGCCGTGGCCGCCAGCGGTGCCGCGATGGGGCCCCTCCACCCGGACAAATTTCTCGAATATGGATCGGCGCATGGCGGCGGGGACGCCGATGCCATTGTCGGAAACCTCGATAACCACGTGACTGCCGTCTTGCTTCATCGAGAACCAAACTTGGGAATCCGTTCGCGACTCGTTTCGGTATTTCAGCGTGTTGTCGAGCAGGCAGGCGATCGCGTCGCGAACGGCCGCATAGTCGCCTCGAATGGATTCAACGGGGTGAAGGTCTGCATGAAGCTGCACTCCGGCGTGCTGTAGGCGAGGCCCCCAGTCCTCGATGGCTTCCAACGCCGCTTCTTCAGGATCGAACAGGGTGGGTTCGGGAGGTTTTCGTTCCTTGGCGACGGTGAGAATCTCATCGACCCGCTGCGCCAGCCGATCCGCCTCGCGCACGATCGCACGGGCGTTGTCGCGCTGTTCCTGGGCGGTCTTGTACACCCCGAATTCGATATTTTCCGCGATCACCCGGATCCCTGCCAGAGGAGTCTTGAGTTCATGGGTGACCCGGGCGGTGAACTCCCGCTGCCGAATCAGCAACTGTTCCTGACGTTGATCGGCTCGAAGTTGGGCGACGAGAGCGAGCAATCCGAGGATCACGAACACCGCGATCACCACCAATGGGAGCGCCCATTGGTTGTCGAGGCGTGCGACGCTCTCGTCGACCGCGCCCTGGCGCAGCCCCACGCGCAGATGGGTGAGCGTCTGTGAAAAGGGCACTTGCACCGAAATCGGTCCTCCGGTCCGCGCTCCGGCCACCCAATTGCCTTTGGCGTCCGTCACCACCAAATGCTGACGATAACGTCGCATTGTCGCAAGGAAATCGGCGATCAGTAGAGGTTGATCGAGTTGGAGTGCGGCGCCCATTTCACCATTTCGAACAGGGCCGTAGAACAGTAAAAACGGCGTATCACTGTACTGATCGTAGATGAATCGAGGCGCTTCGGTGGCCCGAGAAGGAGGACGCGGGAGAATTCGCTGTCCGATCTCTTCCCATGCACGGAGCCGGCGTTCCGACTGGGCTGCGGCGGATTCCAACCGAGACGCGGCCTCCTTTTTTCCATGGCTGCGCAATTCTCGGATGATCGGCCGGCGTAGGTACTGAACGAGGTCGTCCAGTTCTGGAGCATCCAGGCTTGCAATTTCCGTGCCGGTATCTTCGTATACCGCCAACCCCTCGGCGTTTCGACCGAGTTTGAGGAGGTAATCAGCCCGTTGCAGGCGCTGAATCGACAGGCGATAAGGGTCCAATCCGCGCTGAATGCCGAACCTCAGGCTCACCCCGGGGTCGACACCCGAGGAGTCCAGCGCAAGGATGGCTTGTTCGTACTTTTTCTGGCGAGCGAGCAGCACGGCAGACTGGGATGCCGCGAACATGCGTACCGCGATGGGTTCTTTTTTGCAGGCTCGAAGGTTGGCCTCAGCGAGCACTTCCACGTCCGCGTCATTGCCTACTTCTTCGGTCGCTTTACGCAGGCAGTCCACCCGGGTGAAGTTGTCGAGTCCCTCGGACGGGGGCTCAAGTGGAAACACAAATTCGGCGGGCTCTTCGCGTAATTGTCCGCGGACGGATACCACCCGTTGAGGGCGCCATGCATACAGGCTATCGAACCAAGCCTCCCGTTGTCGAATTTGTGCCTGGGCAAGCCAGGAATCGGCCGGATTGGATGCCGCGATCTCAAGGGCATCGTTCAATTGCGTAAAAATGCCCTCTTCCCAGGCGGAAACCCGATCTTGGAGTTGGCCTTCCAGCTGGCTTGCTACCTGGGAACGCAACTCATCGCGGAGTGCCAAGGTGCGCCACGCCGACATCACCGTGAGTGCGATGAGCGCGGACGCGAGCGCCCACAAGAACCAACGACGGCGAGGCGGCGGATGCATTTTGCCCATGTAACCGTTTCGAACCGCTCATGCGATCGGCATGCGAATCGGAAACACCCGTTAACGCGCGTTGAGCGCCGCCCATTCGCTCTGGTCGTGCATCCGCGTCAGCGCATCTTCGGCGGTGGCGCGGTCGGAAACGGAAGGATGCTGGAGGCGTTCCGTCAGCACCGTGAGGGTGAGGGTGCCACCGCGTTGGACCAAGACTTCTAGGATCGCGGCGTCATTTCGTTCATCTTTGGCCACCGTGGGGTGCGCCAGCAGGCCTAGCAACAACCGCTCCGGATCGACTCCGTAGCCACTAAGCGCCGTCCAGGCCTCGGAATCGTCGTGTGCCGCCAACAGCGCGTATTGGTGCAACGCACCCGGGATGTCTCCTTGATCCTCCAAAAGAGCCGCTTCCTTTAGAGCGGTGTCTGCGCGCCACGGGCGAGGGGAGGATCCCGAGTCCGCGAGCAACAAGGAGACGTAGGCGACGCAGGTGGCTTCTTCGAGGCCGAGGCCATGCGTACGGAGCGGTCGGGAGGCGCGCTCCAGCTCCGGTCGATCCGGCAATTGATCCGCAAATACGATGCGTTGTCGGCCGCGCTCCCGCTCCCGGATGGCGGCGATGGCCGAAGCGGCAGCCGACTCCACTTCGGGGCGCTCGTGCGCGACGATGCTGCGAAGCAGGCTAATTTCGTCGTTGGATCCATCTTCGGCGAGCGCTTGGATCGCGGTCATCACCTCCGGATCTACCGGCATTCGCCCGGCCGGATACCGGGACAACAAGCGGGCTTCCGCTTCAACGGAAAGCTCACCGGCCTCCACCGTGGATGCCCAGGCGAGAAGGACGAAACATGCAGCTCGCATGACGCACCTCCTGCGTTAATCGTACACGGAACTCACTGGAGTTGTGTGCACAATGCGCGCTCAGGAAATTTGTTTTGGACTGATGGCCGTTTTTCTTGCTACGGCATCGGGCTGTAGCGGCGGTTCGGTGGGCGAAACGGCGAGTGACACCGCGCCAAAAGAACCTGTCCGACCGAGCGGCCCCTTGCCTACACTTTTGGCGAGCCAGGCGCAGTTTGTGGAGCAGGGGGGACGCCAAGTTCCCGGGCCAGCAAAGTTGACGTTGTGGGCTACGGATGGCGAGCGTTGGTACTCGGAGGTGATCGAGGACCCCAACAGCAACGTGTTCCACAAAGCCGTTTTTTGGCGCGACGGATTGTTGACGATTGGTGCGGAACACGCGCGCCTAGTGCATTGGACAAAAGAAGGGGACGCTTGGAAACCCAAGGTTTTATGGGAGAAAGCGTGGGGAGGAAAGTTCGACCGGTTACGGGATTTGGAGATCGGCGACGTGACTGGTGACGGAAAAGAGGATTTGGTCCTGGCGACTCACGATAACGGGGTGGTCGCGGTGGGCCAGGAGTCGGCGGGCGCTTGGACGTTTACGGAGCTGGATCCTTCACCCGACACCTTTGTGCACGAAATTGAAATCGGCGATGTGGACGGAGACGGGAAAACGGAATTTTATGCCACTCCTTCCGCCAGGAACCGCGCCAGCGGCGTCTCACAACCGGGAGGGGTGGTTCGGTATGACTATGATGGTCAAAGCTTCGTTCGCACGCAGGTTGCGGATTGGACCGAGTCCCACGCGAAAGAGATCTTGGTGGCGGATGTCGACAAAAATGGGCGTTCTGAGCTGTATGCGGTGAGGGAGGCGCACACCATCGCGGGCGCCGGAACCACCTCCATCAAAGATCCGGTTCAGGTCATCCGGCTCGACAAAGGGGAGTCGGGTTGGGCGGAAACGGTGGTTGCGACGATACCCGATCGGCAGTGCCGGTTTTTGATTGCCAGCGACATCGACAGCGATGGTGCGGTCGAGCTGATCGCCGCGGGTTGGAAGACCGGCCTCTATCGCTTGGAGCCCGGCGCGGAAGGCCACTTTGAAACGCTGTTGATCGACGCGGACTCCACCGGGTTTGAGCACGCCACCCATGTCGCGGACCTCGATTCGGACGGTAAACCCGAGATCTATGTGGCTGCGGATGATCAGCGATCGTTACGGCGCTACCTCTGGAATGGGGAGAAGTTCGATCGGTTGGAGCTCGGTGCGATCGGAAAGGGTGAGATCACCTGGAATCTCCAGAGTGCCGTGCTTCCTTAAGAGTTTCCAGATCCCAGCGGGGAGATTGGACCGTCTTCCAGAGGGGCCTGCGGCTCGTATTTGACGGCGAGGACCTCGAATTCCCGCACGCCTCCGGGAGCCTCGTACCGAACGGTGTCTCCGGGTTGGCGGCCCATCAATGCGCGCGCGAGCGGCGCCTTCCAGCTGAGGATGCCCTTTTCTACCGATACCTCGTCTTCACCGTAGATTTTCCAGGTTTTTTCGTTGCCTTCGGCGTCCTCCAGGGTGACCGTTGCACCAAAACGCACGATTTCTCCCTGCATTTGTGCCGGGTCAACGACCTGAATGTGGCCCACGCGGGTGATCAAAAAATGCATTCGACGGTCGATTTCGCGAAGCCGCTTTTTCCCGTAGATGTACTCCGCGTTTTCGGACCGATCGCCGTGCGCTGCGGCGACGGTGACCTCCCGAACGACCTTTGGACGCTCAGATTTTTGAAGCCACTCCAGTTCGCGGGTAATTCGTTCCAGGCCAACGGGGGTGATGTAGTTCGGTTCCGACACGGGTTTCCTCGATCAAGCGGACAGCAGATCGGGATGATACACTCCACGGCGACGGGATGGTGGCGCGGATGCTGGAGCGTTGGAAACAGATCCGGAGTCGGCTGGAAGCGCTGTTTGAGCAGTACGGGCCGGTGGCGCTCGCGATCCACTTTTCGTTGCTGGGACTGACCATTCTTGGGTTTTGGTTGGCCATCCGGGCGGGTTTTGACGTGCAGGGCACTTTCGGTGGTGCCGGTACCTTGGGTGCCGCCTATGTCGCCAGCCGGTTTACTTTGCCGGTTCGAGCGGCGGTTACGATTTTTCTGACCCCGCCGGCGGCGAAGCTTTGGGGACGTTTTCGGGCGAGACCGACCGATGGCGGATGATGCGACGCTGACTTCGGGTCCGTCGCCGTACGCCCCGCGCGCCGCAAAACTGGACGATGTCCTCGGTCTGATGTTGGCTTGGTCCGCCGACGAGCCACAGCGCATTGGTGAGGTCGCACTGGTACCCGCGGGTCCGGTGTGGGTGCTCGGCCGGTATGGGGTCGAGGGCGACGCGGAGCGGCTTGAGTTTGGGCGGCAGCGGCCCGGGAAGTGGACCTCGACGGGTGGGTTTGGGTCGCCGACCATTTCTAGACGTCAGCTGACGGTGCGAGCGCACGCGGGCGCGATTCTCGTCGCTAACGAAGGTCGATTGCCGATTCGGCGCGATGGGAAGGTGGTGGATCGCACCGAGCTTCGGCCTGGGCAGGTCCTGGAGCTGGAAGACCGGGTCCTTCTGCTTTGTGTGCGTCGTCCCACGCGTATGGAAGTGTCGCCCGGCTCAGAGGTGCGCGACTTTCCGTTCGGCGAACCGGATGCGGGAGAGATGGTCGGCGAAAGCCCCCAAATCTGGGGACTGCGGTCGCACTTGAGCTTTGTGGCCGGCAGAAATGCGCATGTATTGGTGATTGGTCCTAGCGGAACCGGGAAAGAGCTGATTGCTCGAGGGATTCACAATGCGTCCTCTCGGGCCGGGCGACCTTTGGTGTCGCGAAATGCGGCGACTTTCCCCGAAGCATTGATCGACGCGGAGTTGTTCGGGAACATCAAAGACTATCCAAACCCCGGCATGGTGGAACGGCCCGGATTGGTGGGTGAAGCAGACGGCTCTTCCCTGTTTTTGGACGAAATCGGCGAGCTCGGGCACGACATGCAAGCGCATTTGTTGCGGGTGCTGGATGACGGCGAATACCAACGCCTTGGGGAGTCACGCCGAAGAAAGTCCTCATTTCGGCTGATCGCGGCGACCAACCGCGATGAGTCCGAACTGAAGCACGATCTGCTGGCGCGCCTGACGATGAGGGTTTCTTTGCCGGATTTGAATGAGCGGCGGGAAGACATTCCGTTGATTGCGCGGCACCTGCTTCGTCGGATCGCACGACGAGACATCGCCATTGCCCAACGCTTTTTTGATGACGGCACGCCCAACGGGCACCCTCGGATCGCGCCGGCGACGATGCGTGCGCTGATCGGTCACACCTACCAAACCCACGTTCGGGAGCTGGAAGGCTTATTGTGGCGGGCGATGGGGGCCAGCACCGGCAACTTCCTGGAGGGCGTGGAGACGGTGACCACGGCGATTGGTCCGTATGCAAGCGAGGAATGGTATGGAGGTGATCCGGCTTTGGTGCCTGCTAGCGCGATTCGGGAAAGCATGGAGCGCCATCAAGACGTCCAGGAATTGGTATGGCGGGAACTGGGTTTAACCAGTCGACACGTGCTCGCTCGCCTGCTGAAGCGGCACGGGGGAACCGTTCGAGAGTAAACCGATCCCGATCTCGTCCGAATGGGCTTGCGCTTGGGACCATTTTGGGTACATTGGGTTTGTCGGAGTTGGTCATGGTCGGCGGTGTTGGATCCGTTGTCGCCGCAACTGCCTACGGCACGCGGCAAACCGAAAGCAGGGCGTTGAGGGCCGTGGTTGGCCCGCCGTATCCATTGGAGACGGAGCCCTTTCCCGATCTGACGAAGGCTCCGGAAACGGACGCCGCAGCGGTGGTTTCGTTGTCCCCGCAGGCCCAGCAAGCGGTGACGGAGTCGGAGGCTTCGGGCGAGTCGGAGGAGGTTTCTACTGAGGATGAGGCCGAAGAGGGTCTGACCGACGAGGAAAAAGCGGCTGTTGAAGCGCTACAAAAGCGGGACAGCGAAGTCCACGCGCATGAGCAGGCCCACATTTCGGCCGGTGCGGGTCTGACTTCAGGTGCAACCTTTACTTATGAGCAGGGGCCCGACGGCAAGCGCTACGCGGTCGGTGGAGAGGTGTCGATCGACACATCCCCAGCGCAAAGCCCCGAAGCGACGATTCAAAAGGCGCAAACGATTCGCCAAGCAGCGTTGGCGCCGGTCGATCCATCCGGCCAAGACATGAGCGTGGCGGCGCTGGCGACGCGCATGGAAGCTGCGGCCCGCCAAGAGGCCGCGGAGAAAGTACAAGATGCGAGTGCCGACGTAAAGGCGGTACGCACGGCGGCCCCGGAAAGCGATCCGGCGGCGCGAGCCGAGTCAGCTTCGCCAAGCGTCGGAAAATTGCGTGATCCCATCGATATCGAGGGCCTGTCGACCTTTGTAGGGATGCCCCATATGCATGCGTCGCCGTGCGGCTACTGCGGCCGGGCCGTGGGGCAGTATTCCGCATAGTCGGCGTCGGTGCTCGATCGAACTCCCGGTGCGCAAGCGCGGTAGCGCATAGCGTGAAGGGATTTTCGCAGGCCACGTTTGACGACTCCTTGGCGGACATCTGAGCGCCGGTTGAAGCCTGCCGACGGCGCCGTGCGTAATTCGTTACACACCAAATGCCGCAAACTTCGCACACATTTCCGCGTTTGCACGGTGGCGCCGCCGGAACGGACAGGCTACCGGGCGAGCGGCTTGGTATCGAAAAGGGGGCTCGTTCGGATGACACTTCCAGCGATCGATCGTTGGTCTGCCGGAGCGCGGGCCGCTGCATTTACGCCCGCCGAAATCTTGGCGGCGATCGGCGCGGTGCGCGAGCCCGTGCACGTGGTTCAAGATGAGCGTGGGCGGGTAGGGCTCGGACGCGAAGGAGCTGTAGGAAAGGGCGAATACGCTCGCTTGGGCAGTCTGCCCGCGCTCTATCCAGAGTGGCTCGGCGATCGCTCGTTTTGTGAGGTTCATCGACTACGATTTCCGTATGTCGCAGGCGAAATGGCGAATGGAATTGCGACCACAACGATGGTGATCGCGATGGCCAATGCCGGTATGCTGGGATTTTTCGGCGCCGCAGGCTTGAGTTTCGAACGGGTGGAGCGGGCGATCGACGAACTGCAAGCGGCGCTTGGCGACGGGGTGACAGGTCGAAGTTGGGGGGTCAACCTTATCCACTCGC
>SYKL01000369.1 GCA_005797785.1 Pseudomonadota bacterium
CATTGGCCGCTCTGGAGGCGATCGACGAGTGGAAAGCGCTCTGTGCCGCTGGTTTTGGAGTGATCGTCGCTGAACACCGGTTGGAGGCCCTGTTCGAACGCGCGGATCGGCTGATGTGGATGGACCGCGGCCGGATCCTGGGGAACGCTGCTCCGGGAGGGGCGGACCTTGCGGAGTTTCGCAGGTTGGGGCTATCGATTCCAGGCATGCTGGACGCGGAGGATCGGTTGGGCCGGCCGCTTGGTGTGGTTTCCATTTCTCCTTCAGCAGCGTCGCAGGAAAGTCCACCAGGGAAGGTGCTGTTGAGCGCGGGCCCGCTAACCGTTGACTTCGGGTCCCATCGCGCGCTGGACGGGGTGGAACTCGAGCTTCGTGCGGGAGAGCGGGTTGCTCTGCTCGGCGGGAATGGCTCTGGCAAATCCACCTGCCTTCGTTGTTTGGACGGCGAGCTTTTCGGGGGACTGGTCCGCGCGGAGGGAACGGTGATCGCTGTTCCCCAAGATCCGGATCTCGCATTGTTTTGCGCCACGGTACGACAGGAGTTGGAGTACGGCGCCCAAGGGGCGATCGAACCCTTGCTCTCCAGCTTTGGGCTCGCGGAGCTTGGCGATCGTCCGCCTCAGGGATTGTCGCGTGGGCAGAGGTTGCGCGCGGCGGTCGCCGCGGCCGTGGCCTGCAAACCGGCGATTCTCCTGCTCGATGAGCCTACGGCCGGGCAGGATCGGGCCCAGGTTGAAGGGATGCTCACCGCATTAGTAAACACGCTTGACCAATCGGCGCTGCTGTTCGCCACCCACGAGGTGGAAGTGGCGCTGCGGTTCGCAACCCGGGTGATCGTGCTGGATGCAGGGCAAAAAATTGCCGATGGTTTACCTGAGCGAGTGCTGTTTGGCCTGCCGGAGGGAATTCCGTTGGTGATCCCGGCATTGCAGCGGTGGTGCCACGAGCGGGGACTGCCGCCGATGACCCCGGCTGAAATCGCCGGAGCGGTGCGATGAACCTCGATCCCCGCGCACGAATCCTTGTCTTGTTGTGTGTAGGGGTGCTGGCGGTGGTCTTGGAGCGCCCGCTGACGTTAGGGATATTGGCCGGAGTATGCGTTCTTCCTTTGGTTTATGCCCGTGTCCCAGCCAAGTGGTGGTGGCGCGGGAGTTGGGCGGTGCTCGCGATCGCCTGGTCGACGATGCTCTCCCAAGGCATGTTTTACAGCATGTCCCCTAAAACTCCGTTGGCGAGCTTGGGGTCGTTGGTGTTGTACCGCGAAGGGCTGGCGTATGGACTCGTGCAGTCGCTACGTTGGACGGCGGTTTTGGTGGCAGGGCTGTCCTTGGTGGCGACCACACCGGTATCCAAGCTGCTTTCCGCGCTTGTGCGGCTGAAGGTGCCGTTCGGATTGGCATTCTTGGCGGTGACGGCTTGGCGATTTCTGCCGATCGTGGTCGAGGAGTTTCAGATCGCGCGACGCGCGCGGGCGCGGCGAGGAAGGCGAAAAGGTTTGAGCATTGGGCTGTTTCGGCCGGTGATCGCTGCTTGTCTGCGGCGGGCGAGGGGGCTTGCGGAAGCGCTGGATGCGCGCGGGTTTGATCCGGTGGCGCCAAGAACCGAGCGGATCCCATTGGTTTGGCGGTGGAATGATTCGGTGGTGCTGGCGGGGGTAGCGGGGCCGACCTTCGGATTGTTGACGGTTCGCATGCTGTATTTGGCGTACACCGGCGATCTGTGGTGGGATGTGCGGTTGCTGCCGGTGTATGCGTTTGCGCGGGGGTGGATGTAGCTGCGTAATGGTCAACCGCTTGACTATCGGGTTCGCTCTTTTGGGTGTGCGCTGTCGGCAGGGCGCGTGGATGGACTCGGGGATTCCAGGCGACTGTTTAGCCAGGTACTGACGGCAAACACTCCGCCAGAGAACAACAATGCCATTGGAAAGTAAGGACTGAGGACGATACGAATCAACACCAACAGACGGTCCTCGTCCATCCCATAGATCAAGAAGTAGGGGGGAAGGATTCCGAGAGCGGCGCCGATGCTTCCCACCCGGAGCGACAAGAGAATCCGGAAAAACGCGGAGCGCTCTTCGGCCACCCGATCGAGCAGCAGGGCGGCTAGGCTTGAACCAGCAACGGCGACGATCCACGCTGCGGCCGCAGGCCAAGTCGCTAACGCTTCGGGCGCACGCCAAAGCACATAGACCGGCGCCACTAACGCGCTCATGCCGCCAAAGGTGACCATCGTGGCAATCTTCGCTCGGCGTTGTGGCATGGGTCCGCCCCGGGAAAAACTAACCCGGTGCCTATGGAACCGAAATGCAGGTGGCGTAGGTGGTGAGGACCCGAGAGTCGCTGGATGAGGTCTCGCAGGTCCATCCGGAGGTTTGAAACTCATTGTCAGGTCGAAAGGCAAACGAGCCATAGCTGTTAGACCCGTACTCGTCGGCACATCCACCGTGCAGGAGGATGTCGTTTTCGTCGTCGCACATGGCGGTAACCGTAAGGGTATAGTCGCCGTAGAGCTGTTCTGTCACCGTGTACAAATCCGCCTTCGACTGCGGAACTCCGTTCAGCCCGTCCATCCCATCGGTCCCATTGACACCCGCTGCACCATCGGCTCCGTCCCGGCCATCACGGCCATCCGACGCGGAGGTACTCGGCGCTCCTTCGCACGCTCCGAGTAACAGACAAACCCAAATCCGACGCTTCATGTCTTCTCCCTGCAGAGTGCAGGGCGAAGGTACTGAGCTTAAATGACGGCGTCAACATAAATGATGGGGCTGTTGTTATTCCTAAAGGACCCAGGCCGCGCACAAGGGCGCCTAGAACCCGCTCCCTACCTCAAACTCCACCACATTGCTGAGCGGCGAGATGTGCCCCGCTTCATCCTCGACCTTCACTGCTGCATAGTATTGTCCGGCAGCCAGTGAACTCAGCGGAACGATCTCCTCCGAACCAGGCGTTTTCGGATCGGCGATCGTCACCGCCGTTTGGGAATAAAAATTCGACTCAGTGATCGGCGAGCTCGAGACGCGTAGATCGTAGTGTTGCGCCATCCCTACGCTCCCGTCGTCACCGGTCGCGGTGAACACCAACACCGATTCGCCGCGATCGTCGCTCCAAGCCAGATCATCGACCGCGCTGGGCGTGTGGCGATCCGGCTTCGTGCCGCCGCCGACGGTGAGATCTTCGTACAACCTACGGAAATCGGAGAGCTTCATGTCGAAAATGCCGTCGTCGACGCCATCGCCCGCGGGTTCGACCTCGCCCCAGGGATTGCGCAATCGAACGTAGGTCCCTCCATCTTTTTCGATGATTCCGAGCACGGTATAGCAGTGTTCTGCATAGACACCGGTTCCAGAGTAGCTGAGGCCTGCGGTTTGGGCGTCGGTACTGGTGAAAGTGCTGGCCACCATCGGGCGGTGAGCGGCGGCCCCCTCTTTGATCGATTTGACGATCGTCTTGTCAGAAACACGGCTTAAAACGCGGTAAG
>SYKL01000370.1 GCA_005797785.1 Pseudomonadota bacterium
GGATGTTATTGGAAGAAGTGCAGTTTTTGCGATGTGTCGCTGGACTACATTGGGAGGTACGATCCTGCGAGTGCCGCTCGAACCGTCGATCGCATGGAGGCGCTGATTGCGGAGACAGGAACGACGGGATTTCATTTGGTCGATGAGGCCGCTCCTCCAGCGGGTTTACGCGCCATGGCCGAAGAGTTGCTTCGCCGGGGATTGGTGACGACCTGGTGGGGTAACCTTCGGTTTGAAAAGACGTTCACATCCGAGTTGGCGAGGTTGCTCGCGGCATCCGGTTGTGTGGCGGTCACCGGAGGATTGGAGGTGGCCTCCGATCGCTTGCTGCAGAAGATGAACAAGGGAGTATCGGTAGCGCAGGTTGCAAAGGTTACCCGGGCTTTTTCGGACGCGGGTGTTTTGGTGCATGCCTACCTGATGTACGGATTTCCTACGCAGACCGTTCAGGAAACCGTGGATGCCCTGGAATACGTGCGGCAGCTTTTTAAGGAAGAATGCCTGCACTCTGCGTTCTGGCATCGTTTCGCGGCGACCGTGCACTCGCCCGTTGGAAAGGACCCGGGCTCCTTTGGGGTGCGCATTCCGCCGATCGCCGAAGTGAAATTCTCGATCAATGAAGTTCCGTTCGAGGATCCGACCGGGGTCGACCACGATCGTCTGGGGGTCGGATTAAACAAGGCGCTTTACAATTTTCAGCACGGGGTAGGCCTGGAGGAGGACGTTCGATCCTGGTTCGAGGACGAAGTTCCGCCCACCACGGTGCCGCCGGATTTTGTGGTCCGGGCGATTTCAGGAACGCTTTAGGTTTCGTTTGAGCTCTTCCAGTTCCAATCGAGCTTTGGCTTCTGGGTCGATCGGTGGAGCAGATGGTAAAGCCGGTTTACTTTCGGCGGGGCGTTTTTCGCCCATTGCGGCACGCAGCCGATCGAGAGGATCTACCTCGGGTTCCTTGGCGAGGTCATCCGCAGCCCCCACTTTTCCGAGCAGCGCTTTTTCGAGGTCATCGGCCAAGGAGTTTCCGAATTTCTCCAAAGCGCGTTCGGCGATCTCTTTTTCTCCGCGCTGTTTCAGCTGCTCCAGCCATTCCTTCCATTGGCTCATGACAGAGGCTCGTCTTCGTCGGCGAGCAAGGTGGCGATTTCGGTTTCCATCCGTCGGGCGTCCTCATAGCCGAGTTGTTCAATCTCTGCGGTGAAGGCCGAATCAAAGTACAGGTAGCTCATCAGGTCGGCTTCGGTGGAGTTGTCTCCCCCCGACATTGCCCGGAGGAGCATCCGGGTTGGCCAGGGCAGCCGGTCCGCGTGGTGGCGAATGGCGTCGGCGGCGATTCGACCGATGTCGTCGCTTGGGCGGATAAAGACAGTTTTCACGATGCGGAACGGCCGGTGCTCCTGGCGCATGCGATCCAGGAAATCGGGGTAGGCCTTCTGTCCCCACTCCAAAAATCCGTTGATCGCCCGAAGTTGCCGCAAATCCTCTTCGACGGGATCGAGCATCAGCGAGTTGAGCGCTTTACCCGCTAGAAACGACAAGCTCGGCGCCATCGACGTTGAAACGGACGCTTCCTCGCTTCGAATCTTCTTGACGCCGACGACCAGGGCTCGGGTGACGCCAAGGGATATTGCTGGTGACAGCGGGGTATTTTGGCGAAGGCTTCCGTCGACAAAATAGCGACCCTCGACCGAAACGGGGGGAAACACAAAGGGGATCGCGGCTGAAGCGAGGCAATGATCGGGGGTAATTCGGGTGCGATGCACCACGGTGGTCGGCCGAGGCCGCGGCGAACGAACCCCGTCCGTGAACAGGGTCGCCCGGCCAGAGGCCACATCGGTGGCTGCAATCACCAAGGCGTCCAAATCGCCACGACCAATGCGAGCATACAGGGCATCCCAAGGAATACGCTTGGTGAGCATTTCGCGCAGCGGGGTGGGATCGAGCAAGGCAGACGCTTGAGCCATGGGGGTGTTTCGACCGAGCATTCGGCTCGGAAGGGATGCCAGATCCCGGGGATCGAAGTTGTAGATGTGGTGAGGCTCCAGGTTGCGCCAGATGTCGGATAGACCAAAAATTCCAGAAGGTCCTTTGGACGCCAACCATGTGCTGGTGAGTGCACCGACACTGGTCCCGCTGATCACCTTGGGAAACGGGTTCTTACCGGTGATGTTCGGAAGGTCGCCGAAGACAAAACGAAGCACGCCGGCCTCATAGGCCCCGCGCGCTCCGCCGCCCGCAAGAATCAAACCCAGCATGCGGACAGTATGAACGACTGTGGGCCTGAGCGGAAGGGCGCAGGTGTATATGGCGGGGTAGGGGAGGGTGTTCGCTCACCCTGGGGATGTGATGCCGCTTCTGACGCTGTGTGTGGTGACCCGCGATGAGGAGAGTTTGCTCGCCGCTGGCTTGGCGTCGGTGGGCGCAGGCGTGGAACGGCTTGTCCTCGACCTCGGAAGCCGCGACAAAACGGTCGAAGTGGCGGAACGAGTGGGTGCGCGGGTGGTGCGGCTACCGTACGAGACCACCGTCGGACAAGCCAAGAACCGCGCGTTTGATGAAGCGCAAGGCGAGTTTTTGTTGTTTTTATCGGCGTCAGAGCGCTTGAACGACGCGGAGCGCCTGGTCGAGGCATTGCGAACCGCAGACTGGGATGTCGCCCGTTTGCCGATCGTTGACGTTTCGGGGCCTGGGGCGGCACTCCCGGAACTCTCGGAGGCGGTGTGGAGTGTGAGACTGTGCCGAAGGACGTCGGATCTGCGTTGGAAGGGGGAGTTTGACGAACCCGAGGCGCCGTTGGAGTTGGCCGATGTCGAAGTAGCAGTGATCAGTATGGATGAACCTACGCTTCAGGAGGTTCATCGATTGCGTCGGATGGACCGGTGGGCGGCGGCGGTCGCGGCGGATCCCGAGAATCCGTTGGTTCGAATGGAGTTGGCGCGATCGATGCTGCGCTGCGACCGCGAGGACGAAGCGCGCGCCCAAATCGATTTGGCGTGGGAGCAGAGTGCGCATGCGACGCCCGGCGTGCGTCGCCGAGTTTCGGTGGCGCGCGCGGAACATCTTGCCAAACGCGGCGAGTGGGCACAGATTTTGGCCGATCTAGGATCTTCATGGGAGGTGGATGTCGCGGCCGCGGTGTGGGCGGCGCGAGCAGAGCTTGCCTTGTACGGTCAGAAAATCGATTCTACGCGTTTGGCGACGGCGGAAGCGCGGTTGGAGCGCGCCGGCCAATTGCTGCGGCCGCATGGGGGGCAGGTTGGCGCGACGCCGGCGAGCATCGCCTATCTTCAAGGCTTGGTTGCCCTGCATCGGGGGGACTTTGCGAAGGCGGAAGAGCGGTTTGGGCGAGCTGTTCCCGAGCGCGCATCGAAATTAGGTAAGGTAGAAGCTCAGATCGGCCTTGGTCGCGTGCAAGAGGCCTTGGTGGCGCTGCAATCGTTGTTCACCGCCGACTGCCCGGATGCGTGGTTGCTGGCGGCGATCGCTTCGGATGTAGCGGGGATTTCGGAAGAGCGTGAGGTCTTCCTGCGGCGCGCCACCGAGATCGGCGAAGCGGCCTTGGCGCCGCATCGGCGACGTCGCTGGCGGGCGATGAATGTTCTCGGCTCGGATTCTCTGGGCCTCGCAAAAATTCCGGGCGTGTTTGGACCGCTTTTGAGCGGGACGGCTAATCAAGACATTGAGCGAGGCGAACAGGCGTTCGGAACCGGCGATTTGGCCGAAGCGATTCGGTGCTTTGTGCGGGCGTTACGGCGGGATTCGGACCATGTCGTGGCCTGGAACGATCTTGCCGTGGCATTGCACGCGGTGGGACGCAGCGGCGGGGCAGCGTTGGCGTTGGATATGGCGTTGCGCCTCGATTCCGACCATGCTGACGCGCGAACGAATCTGACGAGCATTCTCGCGGAGCGAGGGCATCCAGAGTTGGCGGCGCCAGTGGCGCGCGGATTGGCGGATGGTTCCGCCCTTCTTCGAGGACTAGGGGTGTTTGGGGCGGCCGGTTCGGCGGACGAAACACTGCTTTCAGTGTTGGTGGATCCCAGTGCGGAGGGGACTCAATTGGTCAATTTACTTGACCAATTGGCGCTTCAGGATCTGTCGCCCGGTCGGTTCGAGGTGATTCTGGTGGGCGACGCACCGACGGAATCCCGGCCGTTCCACATTCAGACGGTTCCGAGTGCGCAAAAAGGGCGGGCTGCGGATTGGAATCGAGCGATCGCTGCTGCTCGCGGGCGTTTTTTGGTGTTCCACTCCGGCGACGCGCGACCGGATCGGAGCAACCTTCAGCAGCATCTTTCTGCCCAGTTGGCATCTGCGACTCCCACGGCCAGTTTGGGGTCACGGGAGTTTTTGCCGGAGCATCGCGAACATCCGTTCACCGAGCTGATGCAACGTTCGCTTCTGTTCACGGAGGCCGGAAAACTACAGGCGGGACAAGCGGGGGATTGGCGAAATTTTGAAGCCGGAAACCTTTCTGTGCCGAAAGAGGTCGTGCAGGCGGTGGGCGGCTTCGACGAAGCGTTTGGCGAAGCGACGGGCGAAGACCACGAACTGGGCGTGCGCCTGTTCAAGCGGTTTGCGGTTTCGGTCGTCTATCGGCCTGAAATCCACACTTGGCTGGATCGGCGGGTCACCCTAGAGAGTTTCATGCACCGGCAGCTGTTGTTGGGCATGGGGCGGGTGAAACTGTATGCCAAACACAGCGACCTTCCTCGGAATCCGGAAGAACCGCAGCCGACGTGGGATGTTCACCAGTGGATGGCGTTGCGCTCGCTGGTCGACAATATGGCCGGACCGGTGCGAAATTTAGTGCACGAGGTTCGCGAAATCGAGCGGCGCGGCTTGCCGGCTGCCCCAGGCTCGGAAGCGCGAAAGCAAGCGTTTCAGCGGATGCATGATGCGGTGTTCGCGATTGGGTCCTGCGAACTGCGGCGAGGAATGTCCGCCGGGCACTCCCAATTACGCACCTCACAGCTGAATAAAACGGCGTCTCGACTCCAAGAACGGATGATGTCGCTGGTGATCCCAAATCTCAACGGCTTTCCGCATGTGGTGGGCGCATTGGAGAGTTTCCGACGGACGAACCGAGGACCGTATCAGCTGGTGATCGTCGACAACGGCAGCACGGACGGAAGCCTGGAATGGTTGAGAACTCAGCCCGATGTGACGCTGCTGGAGATGGGGCGGAATTTAGGTGCTCCTACGGCTAGAAACCGCGGCCTCGCAGTGGTGGAAGGCGACTTGGTGATGTTCAGCGACAACGACGTGATTTTCACGCCGCGGTGGCGCGAACTGCTGTGCGCGCACTTGGATCTGTGGCCGGATGTGGGCATTGTTGGCCCAGTAAGCGACTATGTGGTCGAGGTTCAGAAGGCGAAACCGCTGCCGGCGGACGACGAAGACCTGGATTCCTGGGCGAGCGAATATGCGGCGAAGCATCGGGGGTCTGGGGTGTACATTCCCCAATTGATCCTGTTCGCAATGTTGTGCCGCCGGGAGGTGATCGAGAAGATCGGGGGGATCGACGAGGATTACAACCCGTGGGGTTTTGAAGACAACGACTATTGTGCCCGGGCTAAGATCGCGGGTTTTGAGTTGCGTATCGCCCAGGATTGCTTCATTAAGCATCTGGGAAGCCGAACATCAAAGACGGCGAACATTGACTATGGTCAACTGCTTTACCGAAACTGGGAGGTGTTCAAGCGGAAGTGGGAGATCGATCCTGCGACTCCGTACGGCCGCATCGATCTGCGTGGGCCGCTGAAAATCGCATTTGATCCCAAGAGACACTTCGTTCCGTTTCGATAGGGGGCGCGCACGCCAGCTTGGAATTGTGGCCAATTGGAATTACGCTTGAACAGGGAAGTGCCATGGCGTCGAAGATCCGTCTGCACGAAGTCAGTCCTCGGGACGGGCTTCAGAATGAGCCGGACATCGTGTCGACGGACGCAAAAGTCGCGTTGATCGAGCACTTGGTGCGCGCGGGATTTGTGGACATCGAGGTCACCTCCTTCGTCAGCCCACGGTTTATTCCTCAATTGGCGGATGCGAGCGACGTCTTGGCGCGGCTTCCGCCGGCGCCGAATGTGCGGTATTGGGCTTTGGTGCCCAACCCTGTCGGATTGGAGCGGGCAAAGAGCGCGGGAATTCGGCACATTGCCACTTTTTTGTCGACCAGTGAAACTCAC
>SYKL01000371.1 GCA_005797785.1 Pseudomonadota bacterium
GGTACCGGCCGCCGGCGAAGACGTCGCCGCGGGGTTTCGCGCCAGTCGGCGAGCCGCCTCCTCCTGGTTGGCCACCCGATTGATCCGGTCCACACTGGCTTGTCCAGGCATTCCGGTACCTTCCACGCACACATCCCCCGAAAACCACTCCACGTCGGCGCCGATGCAGTTTTCGCGAACGCCGTCTTGATCCACGTCCGTTTGACCGAAGCGAACTCCAAACCCGGTGCCCATTCCCACCGACGCCCGAGCTCTCAAGTCGCCGCTCCCGTTCGGATTGGGTCCGGTGGAGGCGTAGGCCCCAGCGGAACCGCCGGGGGTCGGATTGAAAGAGGCCCCGTACATGTTTGTCGGCCGGCCATTACCGTCGGTCGTTGTGGTACGAGTGGCGCTTGCCCCAGGACTATTGATCGACGTCTCCAGTCCCCCACCCCCACTGGAGCCATCCGTACCGGTGCCAGCGCGTGCGGAAAGGTTGGCTCCGACCGAAAGTCCCGTCGTGGTCTGGCCTGGAGCAGATGACCACTCGCCCATGCTTCCCTCGCCAGAAATGCCGAGTTGGCTGTGCGAACCCCGCCAGGTGGCCGATCCCGCCGCCCTCGCCGAGCCCTGCGGAGTGCCTACCACTCCCTCATATTGCCCTCGTTCCCAACCATTTTGCATTTCGGGCGGTGCTGGACGTCGGATCGGCGCCGACAAACCGGGGCGGCTGGTCAACTGAGCCGGCGTCGGAGCAGGGCAAGCCACCGAGGTGGTCGCGTTCGACGGTGTAAACGTCTGCGTATGCGGCGCCAGCGTGCTCGTTTCCGTGGGTTGTACCCGGCTCATGTTGGCTGCATTCGACTGGTTGCTCACCATCGGAGCGGGTGCCGGCGTGGCGTAAGATGCGGTAGGAGCAGTACAAACCGAAGGTGCATTGCGATAACCGTGGCCCATAGGGACCTCCTGAACCACGATGCCTCAGGAGTGCCGACGACCACCATCGAAAAGATCCCGAACCCTCCAGAGTTTTCACTTGTAAACGGCCTCCGGGCGGCTCGGCCTGACGGCCGACCGCGTGCTTCAGGGGTTTCGTCGCGGACAAGCCGCGACCGCCTTCGGCGCCCTTCCGCCCGCTGCCGATCGCTTCCAACGCGAAGTGGACGGGGCAGTCTGAACGGCGGCGGCGCCTCACGTGTGCTCGTGGATCATGCTCCGAAGGCAGTCGTTCTACTTGTAGATTGCAAGTGACAAGTGTACGCGGATTCCGGGTATTTGAGGGACCCGAGTGGCAACGATCGTGTGCAGCCGGGCTGGAAGGGGCCACCGCGGAAGGCGTAGCGACTCCGGGCGCACTAGCACCCGGCGCCGACCTCGGACGGGCAAGCGATACACTTCGAAACGAGCGAACTTCGATATTGGTTTTAGTAGGCGGCGCCAAAGGAGGCGTCGATGCGTAAGGAAGTGCGGATTGGAATCGTGGTGATTGCGGGCTTCTGTTGGCTCGTTGCTTGCGTCCTTCCGGCGATTCGGGATGCAGCGAGCGCGTGCCACTCCAATGGAGGAACCTTCCTTCCGGAAGGGTTCATCCCCCGGCCCGCCACGACCTTCGAAGTTTGCGATATGCCGTTGCTGCACGAACATTCTTTTTCTGCCGACGGGTCACATCCGATCTGCCCTGCAGGCGGCAACATCTTCGTCTACGGTGACGGGGCCTCGCACGCGACCGTTGTTTTTAATTGCGTAACCAGCTTTGGCGACGCGTATTCGGTCATGCCGTTGTCGCCGAATTCTACAATTGTTCGTTTAAAAGGTGGCTATTTGTTCCCATACCAGGAGCTCCCTGGGTATAGCCTCGCCCTGTCGGGCTGGTTGGGGATCTTAGTTGGACAGTTTGCCTGGTATGCCAATTTTACTGCGGGCTTAGGGGCGCTGCTGTTTTTGCTGAGGTTCGATCGCGCGGCGATCGCCCTCGGACTTTTGTCAGGTGTTTTCGTCACCCTGGGCACGGGGGTCTTATTGTTCACAACCCAGGCCGTGGAGTCCGGCCTTTCCAACTTTAGGGAACTCGCCCTCGACATTGGGTACTATGTTTGGGCGCTGTCGATCGGGATTACGGCGTTGGCACCTTGGCTGGCGTGGATTCTAGGGTTCAAAGCGCGCGGGTCGTGACCCTTTCCAGAACCGAATCGGCCCGTTTTGGACGCGGGGATCCGGACCTCACGTTTCAAAGCGTTTCAAGGACGGGGAGCCCTCTATCGCCCCTCCCCGCCTGAAATAAGGGGGCGGCGCTCACCAGGGGTTCGTCCATGTCCGCATTAGACCACTACCAGAGTCCGTCCACGTCGGCCAAATACGCCTCAACTTCGTCCTTGACCCGCGTCCTGATCGCAAGTCTGGCGGTCTACGCCGGCTTGGAATTTTTCGCCGTCTTGATGAACGTACTGCTGTTGGCCACCAACGGCGCGATCGCCGAAACGGGTGGCCTTTTGTTGGCAACCGCTGCCGTTGGGATCGGCGGCGGTTTGATGTTGGCCAACATGGGGCTGTGGTTGTTGTGGCAAGCCCAGGCTGCACGAACTGCCTGGCAGTGGAACAACGATGCGACCCCGATGGAACACGGCCCTGTCACAGCGCTGATCTGGTGGTTCGTTCCGGTCGCGAACCTCGTGAAGCCGTTCCGTGTGGTTCGGGAGATCTGGACCACCACTGCCACCCACCTCCAAGACTCCAGCCTTCCCAAGCCTCCCCTGGCGGCGTGGTGGGGCCTGTGTTTGGCGGCGCTCGTTTCCGAAAGTTTGGCGTTGTGGATGGACGTTTTTGGCCATTTTACGGCGAGCCAGATGGTGGGGATTTTTGCGAACGCCCTTGGGGTTTCGGCGGCGGCCGCCGCCGCTTTATTGGTAAAACGTATTGACGATGCGCAGGTCCAGGTGGCCCACGAAAAAGGAGTCGCATCCTTCGACCGGCGTTGAGGGCTTACCGCTGACTCCTCCGCACTGAAGCTGGAAGGGTTTGGGCGGCGGATCTGTTAACTAGTCCGATTATGACGTTATTGCACGGACTTTCGTCGGCCTGGAGCGGCGTAGCAGGACTAACGGGTTCCAACAAGTCCGACGCAGGATCCTGCAAAA